>NZ_SIJL01000005.1 GCF_004307015.1 Thermus thermamylovorans | reverse complement strand
GTGGGGGCCGGGGTGGTCACCAAAATCCTGGAGTGAGGTGGGGCATGCCCAAGATCCGCATCAAGCTGCGGGGCTTCGACCACAAGACCCTGGACGCCTCGGCCCAGAAGATCGTGGAGGCCGCTAGGCGCTCCGGGGCCCAGGTCAGTGGCCCCGTGCCCCTGCCCACCCGGGTGCGGCGCTTCACCGTGATCCGGGGCCCCTTCAAGCACAAGGACTCCCGGGAGCACTTTGAGCTCCGCACCCACAACCGCCTGGTGGACATCCTGAACCCCAACCGCAAGACCATCGAGAGCCTCATGTCCTTGGACCTGCCCACCGGGGTGGAGATCGAGATCAAGACCGTGGGAGGTGGCAAGTGAAGGGCATCCTGGGCACCAAGGTGGGCATGACCCGGATCTACCGGGAGGACCGGGCCATCCCCGTCACCGTGATCCTGGCCGGGCCCTGCCCCGTGGTGGGGCGGCGCACCCCGGAGAAGGACGGGTACACCGCGGTGCAGCTGGGCTTCCTGCCTCAGAACCCCAAGCGGGTGAACCGGCCCATGAAGGGGCACTTCGCCAAGGCGGGGGTGGCCCCGGTGCGCTTCCTCAAGGAGATCCGCGGCTTCAGCCCCGAGGGGGACGTGGTGACGGTGGAGATCTTCCGGCCCGGGGAACGGGTGGACGTGACCGGGACCTCCAAGGGGAGGGGCACCGCAGGGGTGATGAAGCGCTGGAACTTCGCGGGCGGCCCCGACTCCCACGGCGCCCACAAGATCCACCGCCACCCGGGCTCCATCGGCAACCGCAAGACCCCGGGCCGGGTCTACAAGGGCAAGCGGATGGCCGGCCGCTACGGGGCGGAGCGGGTCACGGTGATGAACCTCGAGGTGGTGGACGTGATCCCCGAGGAAAACCTGCTTCTGGTCAAAGGCGCCGTCCCCGGGCCCAGCGGGGGCCTCTTGCTGGTGCGCGAGACCAAGAAGGTGGCCCAGTGAAGGAGGGTGCGGTGTACCAGATCCCAGTCCTTTCCTCTTCCGGCAGACGGGAGCTTGCCGCAGAACTGCCCCAGGAGGTGAACCCCCACCTCCTCTGGGAGGTGGTGCGCTGGCAGCTGGCCAAGAGGCGCCGGGGCACCGCCAGCACCAAGACCCGGGGGGAGGTGGCCTACTCGGGCCGCAAGATCTACCCCCAGAAGCACACCGGCCGGGCCCGCCACGGGGACATCGGCGCCCCCATCTTCGTGGGGGGCGGCACCGTCTTCGGCCCCAAGCCCCGGGACTACGGCTACACCCTGCCCAAGAAGGTGCGCAGGGCGGGCCTGGCCATGGCCGTGGCCGACCGGGCCCGGGAGGGGAAGCTCCTCCTGGTGGAGGACTTCGCTGGGGTAAACGGCAAGACCAAGGAGTTCCTGGCCTGGGCTAAGGGTGCGGGGCTCGATGGCTCCGAGAGCGTGCTCCTGGTGGCGGAAAGCGAACCCGTGCGCCGGGCGGCCCGCAACCTTCCCTGGGTGGTGGCCTTGAGCCCCGAAGGGCTCAACGTCTACGACATCCTGCGCACGGAGCGCCTGGTCATGGACCTGAAGGCCTGGGAGGCCTTCCAGGCCCGCTTGGGGGGTGAGGCGTGAAGACCGCCTTCGACGTGATCCTGGCCCCCGTCCTCTCCGAGAAGGCCTACGCCGGCTTCGCCCAAGGCAAGTACGCCTTCTGGGTGCACCCGCGGGCCACCAAGACCGAGATCAAAAACGCGGTGGAGGCCGCCTTCAAGGTCAAGGTGGTGGGGGTGAACACCCTGAGGGTGCGGGGCAAGAAGAAGCGCCTGGGCCGTTACCTGGGCCGGCGCCCCGACCGCAAGAAGGCCATCGTGCAGGTGGCCCCCGGGCAGAAGATCGAGGCCCTGGAGGGCCTCATCTAGACCTCGCCGGGAGGGGAGCCCGGCCCCGATCCGGCAGGGAGGCAAGAGCATGCCGCTTAAGAAGTTCAAACCCTACACCCCAAGCCGCCGCTTCATGGCGGTGGCCGACTTCTCCGAGATCACCAAGACGGAGCCGGAGCGGTCCTTGGTCAAACCCCTGAAGAAGACCGGGGGCCGCAACAACCAGGGCCGCATTACCGCCCGCTTCCGGGGGGGCGGCCACAAGCGGCTCTACCGCATCATCGACTTCCGGCGCTGGGACAAGGCGGGTGTCCCCGCCAAGGTGGCGGCCATCGAGTACGACCCCAACCGCTCCGCCCGCATCGCCCTCCTGCACTACCGGGATGGGGAAAAGCGCTACATCCTCGCCCCGGAGGGGCTAGGGGTGGGGCAGGAGGTGGTGGCGGGGCCCGATGCCCCCATCGCCGTGGGCAATGCCCTTCCCCTGCGCTTCATCCCCGTGGGCACCGTGGTCCACGCGGTGGAGCTGGAGCCCAAGAAGGGGGCCAAGCTGGCCCGCTCCGCCGGCACCGGCATCCAGATCCAGGGCCGGGAGGGGGACTACGTGATCCTCCGCCTCCCCTCCGGCGAGCTCCGCAAGGTGCACGGGGAGTGCTACGCCGCCATCGGGGCCGTGGGCAACCCCGACCACAAGAACATCGTCCTGGGCAAGGCGGGCCGTACCCGTTGGCTCGGCCGCAAGCCCCACGTGCGCGGCGCGGCCATGAACCCGGTGGACCACCCCCATGGGGGCGGCGAGGGCCGGGCGCCCCGGGGCCGTCCCCCGGCCTCCCCCTGGGGCTGGCAGACCAAGGGGCAGAAGACCCGGAAGCGGCGCAAGCCCTCGGGCCGCTTCATCCTCGCCCGGCGCAAGAAGTGAGGTGAGCCATGCCGCGTAGCCTGAAGAAAGGCGTGTTCGTCGATGACCACCTCCTGGAGAAGGTGCTGGAGCTCAACGCCAAGGGGGAGAAGCGGCTCATCAAGACCTGGAGCCGCCGCTCCACCATCGTCCCCGAGATGGTGGGCCACACCATCGCCGTTTACAACGGCAAGCAGCACGTGCCCGTCTACATCACCGAGAACATGGTGGGGCACAAGCTGGGGGAGTTCGCCCCCACCCGCACCTACCGGGGGCACGGCAAAGAGGCCAAGGCCACCAAGAAGAAGTAGCCATGGAAGCGAAAGCCATTGCCCGTTACGTGCGCATCGCCCCCAGGAAGGTCCGGCTGGTGGTGGACCTGATCCGGGGGAAGAGCCTGGAGGAGGCCCGCGCCCTCCTGCGCTACACCCCCAAGCGGGGGGCCCACCACGTGGCCAAGGTGCTGGAGTCCGCTGCCGCCAACGCGGTGAACAACCACGACCTCTTGGAGGACCGGCTCTTCGTGAAGGCGGCCTATGTGGACGAGGGGCCCGCCCTCAAGCGGGTGCTCCCCCGGGCCCGGGGCCGGGCGGACATCATCAGGAAGAAGACCAGCCACATCACGGTGATCTTGGGGGAGAAGCATGGGAAATAAAATCCACCCCATCGGCCTCCGGCTCGGCATCACCCGGGACTGGGAGTCCCGCTGGTACGCCGGCAAGAAAGCCTACCGCCACCTCCTTCTGGAGGACCAGAGGATCCGTGACCTCCTCACCAAAGAGCTCTACCCTGCGGGCCTGGCCCGCATCGACATCGAACGGGCCGCGGACAACGTGGCCGTCACCGTGCACGTGGCCAAGCCCGGGGTGGTCATCGGCCGCGGCGGGGAGAAGATCAAGGTCCTGCGGGACACCCTGGCCAAGGTTACCGGGAGGAACGTGGCCTTAAACGTCCAGGAGATCCACAACCCCAACCTCTCCGCTCCCCTGGTGGCCCAGCGGGTGGCGGAGCAGATCGAGCGCCGCTTCGCCGTGCGCCGCTCCATCAAGCAGGCGGTCCAGCGGGTCATGGAAGCGGGGGCCAAAGGGGCCAAGGTGATCGTCTCCGGCCGCATCGGGGGCGCGGAGCAGGCCCGCACGGAGTGGGCGGCCGAGGGGCGGGTGCCCCTTCACACCCTTCGTGCTAACATAGACTACGGCTTCGCCCTGGCCCGCACCACCTACGGGGTGCTGGGGGTCAAGGCCTATGTGTTCCTGGGCGAGGTGATCGGCGGCCAGAAGGCCAAGGCGCGCCTTGAGGCCCCCAGGTCCGAGGAGCGGCCCCGCCGGCGCCGCCCTGCCGTGCGGGTGAAGAAGGAGGAATGAGGCCATGCTGATGCCCAGGCGCATGAAGTACCGCAAGCAGCACCGGGGTCGCATGAAGGGGGCGGCCAAGGGGGGGGACTACGTGGCCTTCGGGGACTTCGGCCTGGTGGCCATGGAGCCCGCCTGGATCACCGCCCAGCAGATCGAGGCCGCCCGGGTGGCCATGGTGCGCCACTTCCGCCGCGGGGGCAAGATCTTCATCCGCGTCTTTCCCGACAAACCCTACACCAAGAAGCCCTTGGAGGTGCGGATGGGCAAGGGCAAGGGCAACGTGGAGGGGTACGTGGCCGTGGTGCGGCCGGGCCGGGTGATGTTCGAGGTGGCGGGGGTCACGGAGGCCCAGGCCCTGGAAGCCCTGCGCATCGCCGGCCACAAGCTCCCCATCCGGACCAAGATCGTACGGAGGGATGCCTACGATGAAGCCCAGTGAGATCCGCAAGCTCTCCCCAGCGGAGATCGAGAAGCTCTTGCGGGAGAAGAAGCGGGAGCTTATGGACCTCCGCTTCCAGGCCTCCATCGGACAGCTCTCCCAAAACCACCGGGTCCGGGAGGTCCGGCGCCTGATCGCCCGCCTGCTCACCATCTTGCGGGAAAAGAGGAGGCCCCATGCCTAAGAAGGTGCTGACCGGGGTGGTGGTGAGCGACCGGATGCAGAAGACCGTGGCGGTCCTGGTGGAGCGCCAGTTCCCCCACCCCCTCTACGGCAAGGTGATCCGCCGCTCCAAGAAGTACCTGGCCCACGACCCCGAGGAGCGGTACAAGGTGGGGGACGTGGTGGAGATCATCGAGGCCCGGCCCATCTCCAAGCGCAAGCGCTTCCGGGTGCTGCGCCTGGTGGAGGGGGGCAGGCTGGACCTGGTGGAGAAGTACCTGGTCCGGCGCCAGAACTACCAGAGCCTTTCCAAGCGGGGAGGTAAGGCATGATCCAGCCCCAGACCTACCTCGAGGTGGCCGACAACACCGGGGCCCGCAAGATCATGTGCATCCGCGTGCTCAAGGGCTCCAACGCCAAGTACGCCACCGTGGGGGACGTGATCGTGGCCAGCGTCAAGGAGGCCATCCCCCGTGGGGCCGTCAAAGAGGGGGACGTGGTCAAGGCGGTGGTGGTGCGCACCCGGAAGGAGGTCAAGCGCCCCGATGGCTCCGCCATCCGCTTTGACGACAACGCCGCCGTCATCATCAACAACCAGCTGGAGCCCCGCGGCACCCGGGTCTTCGGCCCCGTGGCGCGGGAGCTGCGGGAGAAGGGCTTCATGAAGATCGTCTCCCTGGCGCCGGAGGTGCTCTGATGCGGGCCAAGCTGCACGTAAAAAAGGGGGACACCGTCCTGGTGGCCTCGGGCAAGTACAAGGGCCAGGTGGGGAAGGTGAAAACCGTCCTTCCCCAAAAGGAGGCGGTCATCGTGGAGGGGGTCAACCTGGTCAAGAAGGCGGTGCGGGTGAGCCCCCAGCACCCCCAAGGGGGCTTCGTGGAGCAGGAGGCCCCCCTGCACGCCTCCAAGGTGCGCCCCATCTGCCCCGCCTGCGGCAAGCCCACCCGGGTGCGCAAGAAGTTCCTCGAGGATGGCCGCAAGATCCGGGTCTGCGCCAAGTGCGGCGGGGCCTTGGACGCGGAGGGATAAGATGCCGCTAGAGGTTGCGCTCAAGAAGAAGTACCACGAGGAGGTCCGGCCCGAGCTTATCCGCCGCTTTGGCTACCAGAACGTCTGGGAGGTGCCGAGGCTATTGAAGGTGGTGGTGAACCAGGGCCTGGGGGAGGCCAAGGAGGACGCCCGTATTCTGGAGAAGGCTTCCAAGGAGCTCGCCCTCATCACCGGGCAGAAGCCGGCCATCACCCGGGCCAAGCGGTCCATCTCCAACTTCAAACTGCGCAAGGGGATGCCCATTGGCCTTAGGGTCACCCTGCGCGGCGACCGGATGTGGATTTTCCTGGAGAAGCTCCTCAACGTGGCCCTCCCCCGCATCCGGGACTTCCGGGGGGTGAACCCGGGGAGCTTCGACGGCCGCGGCAACTACAACCTGGGCCTTAAGGAGCAGCTCATCTTCCCCGAGATCACCTACGACATGGTGGACGCCCTACGGGGCATGGACATCGCGGTGGTCACCACCGCCCGGACCGACGAGGAGGCCAAGGCCCTTTTGGAGCTTTTGGGCTTCCCCTTCCGCAGGTGAGGCGAGCATGGCCAGGAAAGCGCTGATCGAAAAGGCCAAGCGTACCCCTAAGTTCAAGGTGCGGGCCTACACCCGCTGCGTGCGCTGCGGGAGGGCCCGGAGCGTCTACCGCTACTTCGGGCTCTGCCGCCTCTGCCTCCGGGAACTTGCCCACAAGGGCCAGCTTCCCGGGGTGCGGAAGGCCAGCTGGTAGGCCGTGGCCGGTCGGGGGGGTTCCCTCGAGACCGCATGGTCCAGGAGTGAGCGAAAAGGAGAGAGGAAATGCTGACCGACCCCATCGCCGACATGCTGACCCGGATCCGGAACGCCACCCGGGTCTACAAGGAGAGCACCGAGGTGCCCGCCTCCCGCTTCAAGGAGGAGATCCTCAAGATCCTGGCGCGGGAGGGTTTCATCAAGGGGTACGAGCGGGTGGAGGTGGGGGACAAGCCCTACTTGCGCATCCACCTGAAGTACGGGCCCAGGCGCCAGGGGCTGGATCCCCGCCCTGAGCAGGTCATCAACCACATCCGCCGCATCAGCCGCCCCGGGCGGCGGGTGTACGTGGGGGTCAAGGAGATCCCGAGGGTGCGCCGGGGTCTGGGGATCGCCATCCTGTCCACCCCCAAGGGGGTTCTCACCGACCGGGAGGCCCGGCGGCTAGGGGTGGGCGGCGAGCTCATCTGCGAGGTGTGGTGATGTCCAGGATCGGCAGGCTTCCCATTCCTTTGCCCAAGGGGGTCACGGTGGAGGTGGCCCCGGGGCTCGTGAAGGTGAGGGGCCCCAAGGGCGAGCTTTCCGTGCCCGTTTCCCCGGAGATGCGGGTGGTGGTGGAGGGGAGCGTGGTCCGGGTGGAGCGCCCCTCGGACGAGCGCCGCCACAAGAGTCTTCACGGGCTTACCCGCACCCTGATCGCCAACGCGGTCAAGGGGGTCTCCGAGGGGTACGTGAGGGAGCTACTCATCAAGGGCATCGGCTACCGGGCGAGGCTGGCGGGCCGGGCGGTGGAGCTCACCGTGGGCTTCAGCCATCCGGTGGTGGTGGAGCCCCCCGAAGGGATCACCTTCGAGGTGCCCGAGCCCACGAGGATCCGCGTCCTGGGCATCGACAAGCAGAGGGTGGGCCAGGTGGCCGCCAACCTCAGGGCCGTCAAAAAGCCCAGCGCCTACCACGAGAAGGGCATCTACTACGCGGGCGAACCCGTCCGCCTCAAGCCCGGCAAGGCCGGGGTAAAGAAGTAGGGGGGAGCATGGCACGGCTTACCGCGTTGGAGCGCCGCACCTTCCGGGTGCGCAACCGCGTCAAGCGCGCGGGGAGGCTAAGGCTTTCCGTGTTCCGCAGCCTCAAGCACATCTACGCCCAGATCATCGACGACGAGAGGGGCGAGACCCTGGTGGCGGAGTCCAGCCTGGCCCTGAAGCTCAAGGGCAACAAGACCGAGGTGGCCCGGCAGGTGGGGCGGGCCCTGGCGGAAAAGGCCCTGGCCAGGGGCATCAGGCAGGTGGCCTTTGACCGCGGGCCCTACAAGTACCACGGCCGGGTGAAGGCCCTGGCGGAGGGCGCCCGGGAAGGGGGCCTGGAGTTCTAGGGAGGGAGCATGCCCGAGACCGACTTTGAGGAGAAGATGATCCTGGTGCGGCGCACCGCCAAGACCTACCAGGGGGGCCGCCGCTTCCGCTTCGGGGCCTTGGTGGTGGTGGGGGACCGGCAGGGCCGGGTGGGCCTGGGCCTGGGCAAGGCCAAGGAGGTACCCCTGGCGGTGCAGAAGGCGGGGTACTACGCCCGCCGCCACATGGTGGAGGTGCCCCTCATGAACGGCACCATCCCCCACGAGATCGAGGTGGAGTACGGAGCCTCCAAGATCCTCCTCAAGCCCGCGGCCCCCGGCACGGGGGTGATTGCCGGGGCGGTGCCCCGGGCCATCCTGGAGCTCGCCGGGGTCACCGACATCCTCACCAAGGAGCTGGGCAGCCGCAACCCCATCAACATCGCCTACGCCACCATGGAGGCCCTCAAGAGGCTCCAGACTAGGGAGGACGTGGAGCGCCTCAGGAAAGGCGGGGAGGAGTGATGGCCAGGCTGAAGGTCAAGCTGGTGAAGAGCCCCATCGGTTACCCCAAGGACCAGAAGGCGGCTCTGAAGGCCTTGGGGCTGACCCGGATGCACAGGGAGCGGGTCTTTGAAGACCATCCGGCCATCCGGGGCAACATCCAGAAGGTGGCCCACCTGGTGCGGGTGGAGGTGGTGGAATGAAGCTTACCGACCTGAAACCCAACCCTGGGGCCAACCGGCGGCGCAAGCGGGTGGGCCGGGGCCCCGGGTCCGGCCATGGCAAGACGGCCACCCGCGGTCACAAGGGCCAGAAATCCCGCTCCGGTGGCCTCAAGGACCCCCGCCGCTTCGAGGGCGGCCGTTCCACCACCCTCATGCGCCTGCCCAAGCGGGGCATGCAGGGCCAGGTACCCGGGGAGATCCGGCGGCCCAAATACCAGGGGGTGAACCTGCGGGACCTTGCCCGCTTCGAGGGGGAGGTGACCCCGGAAGCTCTGGTCCAGGCGGGGATCCTGAAGAAGGGCTACCGGCTTAAGGTGCTGGGTGAGGGTGAGGCCAAGGCCCTCAGGGTGGTGGCCCACGCCTTCTCCAAAAGCGCCCTGGAGAAGCTGAAGGCCGCGGGCGGCGAACCCGTCCTCCTGGAGGCCTGAGATGCTGAAGGCCTTCCGGAGCGCTCTAGCCATCCCCGAGCTTCGCCAACGCATCCTCTTTACCCTCCTTGTGCTCGCCGCCTACCGGCTGGGGGCCTTCATCCCCACCCCGGGGGTGGACCTGGACAAGATCCAGGAGTTCCTGCGCACCGCCCAGGGGGGGGTCTTCGGCATCATCAACCTCTTCTCCGGCGGCAACTTCGAGCGCTTCTCCATCTTCGCCCTGGGGATCATGCCCTACATCACCGCAGCCATCATCATGCAGCTTCTGGTCAACGTGGTCCCCGCCTTGGAGAAACTCTCCAAGGAAGGCGAGGAGGGTCGCCGCGTCATCACCCAGTACACCCGCATCGGCGGCATCGCTCTGGGGGCCTTTCAGGGCTTCTTCCTGGCCACGGCTTTTCTCGGGGCCGATGGCGGCCGCTTCCTCCTGCCCGGCTGGACCCCGGGCCCCTTCTTCTGGCTGGTGGTGGTGGTCACCCAGGTGGCGGGGATCGCCCTCCTCCTCTGGATGGCGGAGCGGATCACCGAGTACGGGGTGGGGAACGGCCCTAGCGTGATCATCTTCGCCGGGATCGTGGTGGAGTGGCTGCCCCAGATCCTGCGCACCGTGGGCCTCATCCGCACGGGGGAGGTGAACCTGGTGGCTTTCCTCTTCTTCCTGGCCTTCATCGTCCTGGCCTTCGCCGGGATGGCCGCGGTGCAGCAGTCGGAGCGAAGGATCCCCGTCCAGTACGCCCGCAAGGTGGTGGGCCGCCGGGTCTACGGGGGACAGGCCACCTACATCCCCATCAAGCTGAACGCCGCCGGGGTGATCCCCATCATCTTCGCCGCCGCCATCCTGCAGATCCCCATCTTCCTCACCGCCCCCTTCCAGGACAACCAGATCCTGCAGGCCATCGCCCGCTTCTTCGATCCCACCCGGGCCTCGGGCCTGATCATCGAGGTGCTCCTCATCATCCTCTTCACCTACGTGTACACCGCGGTGCAGTTCGACCCCCGGCGCATCTCGGAAAGCCTGCGGGAGTACGGGGGGTTCATCCCCGGCATCCGTCCCGGGGAACCCACGGTGAAGTTCCTGGAACATATCGTCAGCCGCCTCACCCTCTGGGGGGCCCTTTTCCTGGGGCTGGTGGCCGCCCTGCCCCAGGTCATCCAGAACCTCACCGGGGTCCAAAGCATCGCCTTCTCCGGCATCGGCCTCCTCATCGTGGTTGGGGTTTCCCTGGACACCCTCAGGCAGATCGAGAGCCAGCTCATGCTCCGCAACTACGAGGGGTTCCTCTCCAAGGGCCGCATCCGCGGCCGCACGCGCTAGGAGGGATGATGGGCGAAGCGGTGATCTTCTTAGGGCCGCCGGGGGCGGGCAAGGGCACCCAAGCGGCCAGGCTGGCGGAGGAGCTGGGCTTCAAGAAGCTTTCCACCGGGGACCTCCTGCGGGACCACGTGGCCCGGGGCACCCCCCTGGGCCAGGAGGTGAAGCCCATCATGGACCGGGGGGACCTGGTGCCGGACGCGCTCATCCTGGCCCTCATCCGGGAGGAGCTCGCCGAGCGGGTGATCCTGGACGGCTTCCCCCGCACCCTCCCCCAGGCGGAGGCCCTGGACCGGCTCCTGCAGGAGACGGGTACCCGCCTCCTCGGCGTGGTGCTGGTGGAGGTGCCCGAGGGGGAGCTCCTCCGGCGCATGCTCCGGCGGGCCGAGCTGGAGGGCCGCTCCGACGACAACGAGGAGACCATCCGCCGTAGGCTGGAGGTCTACCGGGAGAAGACGGAACCCCTGGTGCGCTACTACGAGGGGAGGGGTGCCCTCCGGCGGGTGGAGGGCCTGGGCACCCCCGACGAGGTCTACGCCCGCATCCGGGAGGCTTTGGGCATCTGATGGCCGTCAAGCTGAAAAGCCCCTGGGAGGTCGAGCGCATGCGGGAGGCAGGGGCCCTCCTCACCGAGGTGATGGAGGAGGTGGCCCGCCACGTGGCCCCGGGGATCACCACCAAGGAGCTGGACCGGATCGCCTACGAGGCCATCCGTAGGCGCAAGGCCAGGCCCGCCTTCCTGGGGCTTTACGGCTTCCCCGCCACCCTCACCGCCTCGGTGAACGAGGTGGTGGTCCACGGCATCCCCTCGGAGGAGCCCCTGGAGGAGGGGGACATCCTCTCCGTGGACGTGGGCCTCCTCTACGGGGGCTTCGCCGCGGACATGGCCCGCACCTTCCCCGTGGGCCGGGTTTCCCCGGAGGCGGAAAGGCTCATCCGGGATACCGAGGCCGCCTTCTGGGAGGGGATGCGGTACCTCCGCCCGGGCTTCCGCATCGGGGACGTGGCCCACGCGGTGCAGCGCTTTCTGGAAAGCCGGGGCTACGGGGTGGTGCGGGAGTTCGTGGGGCACGGGGTGGGGCGGGAGATCCACGAGGACCCTCAGGTCCCCAACTTCGGCAAGCCGGGCACGGGCCCCAAGATCCGCCCCGGCATGACCCTGGCCCTCGAGCCCATGGTCACCTTACGCCCGGCCCCTGTGGTAATATTGGAAGATGGCTGGACGGCGAGCGCCGGAAGGGGCAACCTCGCCGCCCACTACGAGAACACCGTCTTGGTGACGGAGGAAGGCCCGGAGCTCCTCACCGGGGTTCCCCTGGTGCGGGCAGGGTAGGAGGGGTATGGCGAAGGAGAAGGACACCATTCGGGCGGAAGGCGTGGTCACCGAGGCCCTGCCCAACACCACCTTTCGGGTAAAGCTGGACTCGGGACCGGAGATCCTGGCCTACATCTCGGGTAAGATGCGCATGCACTACATCCGCATCCTCCCTGGGGACCGGGTGGTGGTGGAGATCACCCCTTACGACCCCACGCGGGGCCGCATCGTCTACCGGAAGTAGGAGGCGCCATGAAGGTAAGGGCTTCGGTCAAAAAGATGTGCGAGAAGTGCAAGGTGGTGCGCCGGCACGGCCGGGTGTACGTGATCTGCCAAAACCCCAAGCACAAGCAGCGGCAGGGGTAGGGAGGGACCGTGGCGAGGATCGCAGGGGTGGAGATTCCCAGGAACAAGCGGGTGGACGTGGCCCTCACCTACATCTACGGGGTGGGGCCCGCACGGGCCAAGGAGGCCCTGGAGAAGGTGGGCATCGACCCGGCCACCCGGGTCAAGGATCTCAGCGAGACCGAGGTGGTGCGGCTCCGCGAGTACGTGGAGAACGCCTGGAAGCTGGAGGGGGAGCTTAGGGCCGAGGTGGCCGCCAACATCAAGCGCCTCATGGACATCGGCTGCTACCGGGGCCTCCGCCACCGCCGGGGCCTGCCGGTGAGGGGCCAGCGCACCCGCACCAACGCCCGCACCCGCAAGGGCCCCCGCAAGACCGTGGCGGGGAAGAAGAAGGCCCCCAGGAAGTAGCCCCCTAGGGCCAGAGGATACTCCAAGAGGGAGAGTAT
This sequence comes from Thermus thermamylovorans, assembly GCF_004307015.1. Taxonomy (NCBI): domain Bacteria; kingdom Thermotogati; phylum Deinococcota; class Deinococci; order Thermales; family Thermaceae; genus Thermus; species Thermus thermamylovorans. The sequence goes on along the minus strand of NZ_SIJL01000005.1, from coordinate 159,363 downwards.
GGCCAGAAAGACGACGAAGAAAAAGGTCAAGCGGCAGGTGGCCAGCGGTAAGGCTTACATCCACGCCTCCTACAACAACACCATCGTCACCATCACCGATCCCGAGGGCAACCCCATCACCTGGTCCTCGGGCGGGGTTATCGGCTACAAGGGGAGCCGCAAGGGCACGCCTTACGCCGCCCAGCTTGCGGCCATGGACGCCGCCAAGAAGGCCATGGCCTACGGTATGGGGAGCGTGGACGTGGTGGTCCGGGGCACCGGGGCGGGCCGGGAGCAGGCCATAAGGGCCCTGCAAGCCTCGGGCCTCCAGGTGAAGTCCATCGTGGACGACACCCCCGTGCCCCACAACGGCTGCCGGCCCAAGAAGAAGTTCCGCAAGGCCTCGTAAGGAGTTGGGAGAAGATGGGTCGCTATATTGGACCAGTTTGCCGCCTCTGCCGCCGGGAAGGGGTCAAGCTCTACCTGAAGGGGGAAAGGTGCTACAGCCCTAAGTGCGCCATGGAGCGCCGCCCCTACCCCCCGGGCCAGCACGGCCAGCGTCGGGCGCGCCGCCCCTCCGACTACGCGGTGCGCCTCCGGGAGAAGCAGAAGCTCCGCCGCATCTACGGGATCTCGGAAACCCAGTTCCGGAACCTCTTCGAGGAGGCCAGCCGCAAAAAGGGGGTCACGGGCACCGTCTTCCTGGGCCTCCTGGAGTCCCGCCTGGACAACGTGGTCTACCGGCTGGGCTTCGCCAGCAGCCGCCGCCAGGCCCGGCAGATGGTGCGCCACGGCCACATCACGGTAAACGGCCGCCGGGTGGACCTGCCCGCCTACCGGGTGAGGCCGGGGGACGAGATCGCCATCGCCGAGGGGAGCCGGAACCTGGCCTTCATCCGGGAGAACCTCGAGGCCATGAAGGGCCGCAAGGTAGGCCCCTGGCTCTCCCTGGACCCGGAGGCCATGAAGGGCAGGTTCCTGCGCCTGCCCGACCGGGAGGATCTGGCCTTGCCCGTGAACGAGCAGCTGGTGATCGAGTTCTACTCCAGGTGACCCGGAGGGGCCTGGCCCTGCCGGGCCCCGTCAGCGAGGAGGCCTATGCTAGAGAGCAAGCTGAAAGCCCCGGTCTTCACGGTGCGCACCCAGGGGCGGGAGTACGGGGAGTTCGTCCTGGAGCCCTTAGAACGGGGCTTTGGCGTCACCCTGGGCAACCCCTTGCGGCGCATCCTCCTTTCCTCCATCCCCGGGACGGCGGTCACCAGCGTCTACATCGAGGACGTCCTCCACGAGTTCTCCACCATCCCCGGGGTCAAGGAGGATGTGGTGGAGATCGTCTTGAACCTCAAGGAACTGGTGGTCCGCCTGCTGGACCCCAAGGTCCAGACCGCCACCCTGGTCCTCCGCGCCGAGGGCCCCAAGACGGTGCGGGCGGCGGACTTCACCGTGCCCCCGGACGCGGAGATCCTGAACCCCGACCTCCCCATCGCCACCCTGGAGGAGGGGGGGCGGCTTTACATGGAGGTGCGGGTGGACCGGGGCGTGGGGTACGTGCCCGCGGAGCGCCACGGCATCAAGGACCGCATCAACGCCATCCCCGTGGACGCCCTCTTCTCCCCGGTGCGCCGGGTGGCCTTCCAGGTGGAGGACACCCGCCTGGGCCAGCGCACCGACCTGGACAAGCTCACCCTCCGGGTCTGGACGGACGGCTCCGTCACCCCCCTGGAGGCCCTCAACCAGGCGGTGGAGATCCTGAGGGAGCACCTCTCCTACTTCGCCAACCCCCAGGCCACGGCCCTGGCCCCCGCGGAGGCCCCTCAGCCGGAGAGGGGGGAGAAGGAGGAGGAGGACTTCCCCTTGGAGGAGCTCGGCCTTTCCACCCGGGTGCTCCACAGCCTCAAGGAGGAGGGGATTGAGTCCGTGCGGGCCCTCCTGGCCCTCAACCTCAAGGACCTCAAGAACATCCCCGGCATAGGGGAGAGGAGCCTAGAGGAGATCCGCGAGGCCCTGGCCAAGCGGGGCTTCGCCCTGAAGGAGTGAGACCATGCGCCACCTGAAATCTGGAAGGAAGCTCGGCCGCCACTCCGCCCACCGCCTGGCCCTCTACCGCAACCAGGCCAAGAGCCTCCTGGCCCACGGGCGCATCACCACCACCCTGCCCAAGGCCAAGGAGCTCACCGGCTTCATCGACCACCTCATCCACCTGGCCAAGCGGGGGGATCTGCACGCCCGCCGCCTGGTGCTCCGCGACCTGCAGGACGTCAAGCTCACCCGCAAGCTCTTCGACGAGATCGCCCCCAGGTACCAGGACCGCCCCGGAGGGTACACCCGGGTGCTGAAGCTGGCGGAGCGCCGCCGGGGGGATGGGGCCCCCTTGGCCCTGGTGGAGCTGGTGGAGTAGCGCTACCCCACGCGGAGCGAGGTCCGCGTGGGGCCCTGCAGCCAGCGGGGCACCCTCTCCCCTGGGCGAGGCGGTGGGGGCCTAGCGGCCAGGGGCCTCAGCCTTTTTCTCCGTCCGCAGGGCCGTCCGCAGGGCCCAGGCGCCTGAGGAGCTGGTCCTCCAGCTCCCCGATGTAGGCGGCCAGGGTGTTGCCGTGCCGCTCCAGGGTTTCCAGGAGGCGGGCCTCGAGGGCCCGGATCTCCTCCCTCTCCGCCTCCCCCAGGCGGGCGAGCTCGGCCTCCAGGTACCGCCTGAGTTCGCTGTAGCGGCTCTGCTCTGCCTCCTCGGCCAGCTTCTTGTAGTGGAGAAGCTCCCGGGCGTAGCGCCTCACCTCCAAGAGGGCCGCGGTTTCCAAGCCGAGGGTAAAGATCAGGTAGAGGAGGGAGACCACCCCCAGGGCCACCACCAGCACCAGGCCCAGGGGGGCCTGCACCCGGGTGAGGCCCAGGGAGAGGGAGGTGGGCTTTGTGATCTCCCCCCAGTTGAGCCAGGCGAAGAGGGCGAGGAGGAGGAGGAGCAAAAGGGCAAAGAGGGTGCGCGCGCTCATAGGTCGGCCTCCATAGGGCACCTTGGGGGATTATACTCTCTGCCCGTGGGCTACCTGTACCTGCTCCTGGCGGCCTCCCTCTGGGGGCTCATCGGGCCCGTGAGTCGGCTGGCCTTCCAGGAGGGACTTCCTCCCCTTGGGGTGGCCTTCTTCCGGGCCCTCATCGCCTGGGCCTTCTTCGGCCTCCACGCCCTCCTCCTCCGCCAGGTGCGGGTGGAGCCCAAAGACCTCCCGGCCCTCCTCCTCTTCGGCCTGGTGGGGGTTGCCCTTTTCTACGGGGCGTACCAGCTTGCCGTGGGCTACGGGGGGGCGGCCTTGGCCTCGGTCCTCCTCTACACCGCCCCCGCCTGGGTGGCCTTGCTCTCCTTCCTGGTGCTGAAGGAGCCCCTGGACCGCCTGGGGCTTCTCGCCGTGGCCCTCACCCTCCTGGGGGTGGCCCTGATGGGCCTAGGCGGGGGGAGCGGGGTGCGGGCCGGGCCCCTGGCCCTCTTCTTCGGCCTCCTTTCCGGCTTCACCTATGCCCTCTACTACATCTTCGGCAAGCTCTACCTGCCCCGCTACGCCACCCCTACCCTCTTCCTCTACGCCCTGCCCGTGGGGGCCTTGGGGCTTTTGCCCTTCGCGGAGTTCGCCCCCTTGAGCCGGGAGGCCCTCCTCGCCCTCCTCTTTCTCGGGGCCTTCTCCACCTACGGGGCCTATCTGGCCTACTACGCAGGGCTTAGGCGCTTGCCCGCCACCCGGGCCAGCGTGGTGGCCACCCTGGAGCCCGTGGTGGCCAACCTCTTCGCCTTCCTCCTCTTTCGGGAAGTGCTTTCCCCCTTGGGCTACCTGGGGGCCTGTCTGGTGCTCCTCGCCGTCCTCCTCACGGTGCGGCGGTAGACTCGGGGCATGAAGCGCTTCCATGCCCTAACCCTCCTCCTGGCCCTGGCCTTCGCCCAGGGCCACGACCCGGGGGACCCCGCCCAGTTCTCCGCCCTGCCCCAGGGGTACGCGGTGCGCTTCCAGGCGGGGGCGGGGGAGGTGCGGGAGGCCCACCTCCTCCAGGAAGGGCGGGCCTGGCCCATGGCCCGGCAGCTTTCCCTCCCGGGGCGGGAGGTCTGGCGGGGGGTTCTCCCCGAGGCCCGGCCCTACCAGATCCGCCTGCGCACCCCGGAAGGGGAGCGGCTCCTCGGCCCCTTCCTCCCCCCTTCCACCCCTTTCCGGGCCCTCCCCTGGCTGGAGGGGCGGGTGGGGTACCAGATCTTCCCCGACCGTTTCTATAACGGCGATCCCGGCAACGACCATCTGGCCCTGGAGTACAACGAGTTCCGCTACAACCAGGTCTGGCAGGAGCGGGGCGGGCCCAGGCCCCACCTCTCCCGCTGGGAGGATCCCCCGGGGCCCATGCACTGCTGCCACCAGTACTACGGCGGCGACCTGCAGGGGATTTTGCGGCAGCTTCCCTACCTGGCGGAGCTGGGCGTGAGCCTCCTCTACCTGAACCCCATCTTCCTGGCGGGGAGCGCCCACGGCTACGACGTCCACGACCCCTTGCGGGTGGCCCCCCACCTGGGGGACGAGGCCCTCTTGGCAGAGCTCCTGCGGCGGGCCGAGGCCCTGGGCATCCGGGTGGTCTTCGACTTCGTCCCCAACCACACGGGGCTGGGCTTCTTCGCCTTCCAGGACGTGGTGCGGCGTGGGCCTGCCTCCCCTTACTGGAACTGGTACTTCATCCGGCGCTACCCCTTCCGCCCCGGGGACCCCACGGCCTACGAGAGCTGGTGGGGGGTGGCCAGCCTGCCCAAGCTGAACACCCTGAACCCGGAGGTCCAGGCCTACCTCTTCGGGGTGGCGGAGCGCTGGGTGCGCTTCGGCTTCCGGGGGGTGCGGGTGGACGCTCCCCTGGAGCTTCTGAACGCCGAAGCCTTCTTCCAGGAGCTGAGGCGGCGCCTGCGGGCGGTGGACCCCGAGGTCTACCTGGTGGGGGAGATCTGGGAGCGGGCGCCTCGCTGGGTGCGGGGGGACACCTTTGACAGCCTCATGAACTACGCCCTGGGCCGGGACATCGTCCTGCGCTACGCCCAGGGGCTCCACCCCGCCCTCTTCGGGGGGCCCAGGGCCCTGAGGGAGCTGGCGGAGCTTTACGCCCTCTACCCCGAGGCCGCCGCGGCCATGGGCTTCAACCTGGTGAGCTCCCACGACACCTCCCGCCTCCTCTCCGACCTGAGGGGCGACCGGGACCGGGCCCGGCTGGCCCTGGCCCTCCTCTTCGCCCTCCCCGGGGTGCCCGTGGTCTGGCAGGGGGAGGAGTGCGCCCTTCTGGGGGAGCGGGAGCCCCACGACCTCCAGCGGCGCCCCCTCCCCTGGGAGGCCTGCTCGGGGGAGATGCGGGCTTACGTGGCGGCCTTGGCCAGTCTCAAGCGGGAGGAACCCGCCCTGCGGGCGGGGGCTTTCGCCACCCACCTGGCCGAGGGGCCCCTCCTCTCCTTCTGGCGGGGGCAGGGGGAGGAGGCCCTGCTCCTGGCCTTCAACAACGGGCAGGCTCCCGAGGTTCTGCCCCTGCCCCCCGGCGCATGGCGGGACCTCCTCACGGGAAAGCGCTTCTTGGGCCAGGCGGAGGTGCCCGGGGTGGGGGCCCTTTACCTCAAGAGGGCCTCCAGGTAGGGCCGCCAGTCTGCGGGGATCTCCCTCAGGTCGGAAAGAAAAAGGGGCGCCTTGGGCGCCCGGGGGGGCCTGAGGAGGCGCATCCCCGCCTCCTCGGGGGTGCGGTCCCCCTTCCTCAGGTTGCAGGGGCGGCAGGCGGCCACCAGGTTGTCCCAGCTGCTCTTGCCTCCCCGGCTTCGGGGCAGGACGTGGTCCACGGTGAGGTCGCCCCCCTGCCGGCCGCAGTACTGGCAGGTGTAGCGGTCCCGCCTCAGGACGTTGCGGCGGTTTAGAGGGGTGCGGCTCGGGCCTCGGCGCACCAGGCGCTTCAGGCGGATCACGCTGGGCACGGGGATCCGGGTGGAGGGGGTGTGCAGGTGGCGGCCGCTTTCCGCAAGGGCCTCCGCCCCCCCGGAGAGCACCAGGAGGACGCTTCGCTTGATGCTGCAAAGGCCCAGGACCTCGTACCCGGCGTTGAGGACCAGGACCTGCGGGGCGTCCAGGTCCAGGGGTTTTTCGCCGCCCACCCCCACCCCTTCAGGATAGCAGAGGCCCCCGCTTGGAGGTTTTCCTTCCCCCTGTGCTATGCTAGGGGCAACGGCGGGTTGGGAGGCCCTTATGATGCGACCCTTTTCCAAACTCCTGGTCCTCCTCGGGGGCGGGCTCGTCCTGGCTCAGCCCGCCCTGGAGCAGGCGGAAGCCCTGTTGCGGGCAGGCCAGTATGGGCAGGCGGTCCTCCTGTACGAGGACCTCTTGGCCCGGGACTACGGCCGCCTCGAGGCCCACCTGGGCCTGGGGGTGGCCCTCTTCCGCCTGGGCCGGCTGGAGGAGGCCCGCTTCGCCTTCGACCAGATGGTGCGGGTCTTCCCCGAGCGCTACGAGGGCCACTTCAACCTGGGCCAGGTCCTCCTGCGCCTGGGCCGGCCGGGGGAGGCCGCGGAGGCCCTCGCCCGGGCGGTGGCCCTGCGGCCCACCGAGGAGGCCCACCTAGCCCTGGCCAGCGCCCTCAGCCAGGCGGGCCGCCCCCGAGAGGCGGCGGAGGCCTTGAGGCGGGGGCTCACCCCGGAGCGGAGTCCCGCCTACCGCCTGGCCCTGGCCCAGGCCCTCTACGCCTCCGGGGCGCGGGCGGAGGCGGTCCCCGTCCTCTACGGCCTCCTGAACCAGGACCCCGGGGTGGCCGAGGCCTGGGACCTCCTGGCCCGCATCCTGGCGGAGGAGGGCCTCAGGGAGCGGGCCCTCAGGGAGCTGGACCGGGGGCTCCAGGCGGTGGCGGGCCCCGCCAGGGCCCGCCTCCTCCTGCGCAAGGCCCTCCTCTCCGAGGCCCCCGAGCCCCTCCTGCGGGAGGCCTACGCCCTGGACCCCTCCCTCTGGGAGGCGGCCTACCTCTTGGGCCAAAGGCGGCTGGGGGCGGGGGACGCCCGGGGGGCCTTGCCCCACCTCCTCGCCGCCTACCGGGCGGCCCCCGAGCCCCAGGTGGCCCTGGGCTTGGCTGCGGCCTACCTGCGGCTCGGCGATGCCGCCAGCGCCTACCGCTATGCCGCCGAGGCCGGGCCTCCGGGGACCTTCCTCCAGGCCCAGGCCGCCTACGCCCTGGGGCGGCGGGCCGAGGCCCTGGCCCTCCTGGAGGGGGCCTCGGGGGCGGAGGCCCAGGCCCTGCGGGGGGCCATCCTCCTGGAGCTGGGCCGGGCGGAGGAGGCGGTGGCCGTTCTGGGCCCCCTGCACCGGGCAGGGGGGGGTCCTGAAGTGGGGGCCAACCTGGCCGCGGGCCTTTTGGCCCTGAGGCGCTTCGGTGAGGCGGAGCTGGTCCTCAGGGAGGTGCTGGCGGCAGCTCCCCGGCTGGCCGCCGCCTGGTACAACCTGGGCCTGGCCCTCCTGGGCCTGGCCCGGGAGGCGGAGGCGGAGCGGGCCCTCAGGCAGGCCGCCGCCTTGGGTTCCCAGGAGGCCCAGGCCCTCCTCAGGAGGTAGGATGGGCTGGTTGCGGGACAACTGGCTGGACCTCTTCATCTTTCTCCTCATCGCCCTCGTGGCCGCGGGCATCGTCCTCTACCTCACCGGGATCAACCCCTTTGCCCGGCCCCAGGGGGCCCCTTCCCCCTCCCCGGCCCCCATCGCGCCCCGACCAGCCCCCCCGGCGGCGGAGGGGCCGCCCGAACCCCTGGTCACGGTCATCCCCCTGCCCGAGGCCCCCAGGGAGCCGCCGCCCGCAACCCCTCCCCAGCCTGCGCCCCCTCCGGCCCCTGCGGTCCCATCCCCTGCTCCTGCGGCCCCGCCCGCTCCTGCGGGGGGGGCCTTCCGGGTGGCGGTGGGGGCCTTCGCCGACCCGGAGAACGCCCTCCGGCTCCAGCGGGAGCTGGTGCGGCAAGGCTACCCGGCCCGGTTAGAGCCCGCAGGCAACCTGACCCGGGTGGTGGTGGGCCCCTACGCCTCCGAGGCCGAGGCCCGGCGGGTGGCCCAGGCCCTCGCCGCCTACGGGCCCCAGGTCTACCGGGGCCAGGGGGCGGCCCCCCCGGCGGCGGGGCAGGTCTACTTCCAGGTGGGAGCCTTCGCCCGCGAGGAGAACGCCCTGGCCCTGGCCGCCCGCCTCCGGGAGGCAGGCTTGCCGGTGGTCCTGGCCAGGGACGGGGTCTTCCGGGTGCGGGTGGGGCCGGTGGCCGAGGGGGAACGGCAGGCGGTGCGGTCCAGGCTGGAGGCCATGGGCCTGGAGGTCTTGGAGGTGCGATGAAGGTTCCCAGCGCCGCCATCAGCCGCCTGGTCACCTACCTGCGCATCCTGGAGGAGCTGGAGGCCAAGGGGGTCCACCGCACCAGCTCCGAGCAGCTCGCCGAGGAGGCCCAGGTGACGGCTTTTCAGGTGCGCAAGGACCTCTCCTACTTCGGCTCCTACGGCACCCGGGGGGTGGGCTACACCGTAGCGGTGCTCAAGCGGGAGCTGCGCCACATCCTGGGCTTGAGCCGCCGCTGGGGGCTTGCCATCGTGGGCATGGGCCGCCTGGGCAGCGCCCTGGCCGACTACCCGGGGTTCGGGGAGACCTTTGAGCTCCGAGGTTTTTTTGACGTGGACCCGGAGAAGATCGGCCGCCCGGTGCGGGGCGGGGTGATCGAGCCCATGGACCTCCTGCCCCAAAGGGTGCCGGGGCGCATCGAGATCGCCCTCCTCACCGTGCCCCGGGAAGCGGCCCAGGAGGCGGCCGACCGCCTGGTGGCCGCGGGGATCAAGGGCATCCTCAACTTCGCCCCCACGGTGCTGGAGGTGCCCAAGGAGGTGGCGGTGGAGAACGTGGACTTCCTGGCGGGCCTGGCCCGGCTCAGCTTTGCTATACTGAATCCCAAGTGGCGAGAGGAGATGATGGGGTGAGATTATGAAAACGCTCAAGCTGCTAGCAGGCGTTCTGGNCAAGTGGCGAGAGGAGATGATGGGATGAAGGGGTTAGCAGTTCGCTTCGGTTTCGGGTTGATGCTCTTGGGACTCGCAGGGTGCAGCAACTTCTTCGAGGGGGGTATTGCCTTCAGCGGACCCACGGTTCTGGTTTCGCGGGAAAACCTCTCCTTTAAAACAGAAACAGACCAAAACGGCAACACCACTTACACCTACAGCTACCAAATCGTGCTCTACTCCCTGCCCGGCTCGGGCGTGGGCATAGTGGAGCTTCTGGACGCTTCGAACAACCAGGTGGAGTCGCCTTTCCTTATCCCCCAGTCCTGCCCACCCGCCAACACGGACCCATGCGGCCCGTATACCCGGCAGGTGGACAAAAGCTCCCCTACACCCCTTTCGCCTGTCCAGGCGGTTAAGTACCGGTCGATCTCCCCCAACGGTCAGGAAAAGGTACTTTCGTTGCCGGCGCCGATAGAGCTTTACTGATCCTAGGGCTATACTGGGGGGCGTGACGGTCCTTGCCGACCTCGAGGCCCCCCTGCTCCGCTTTGAGGAGGCCCTTTCCGAGCTGGTCCAGTCCGACGTCCTTTTCGTGCGCCTCATCCACCAGGACCTGGTGACCGCAGGGGGGAAGCGCATCCGCCCCCGGCTGGTCTTCCTGGCCTCGAGGGCCATCGGGGGGGCTCCCTTTGAGTTGGAGCTGGCCCTGGCGGTGGAGCTCCTCCACTCCGCCACCCTGCTCCACGACGACCTCATCGACGACGCCGAGACGCGGCGGGGCAAGGAGGCCGCCTTCCGCAAATACGGCAACGCGGTGAGCGTCCTCTCCGGGGATTTCCTCCTTTCCCGGCTCCTCCACGTGATCGCCAGGACCGGGCGCATGGAGCTGGTGGAGCGCTTTGCGGAGGTGGCCCGGACCCTGAGCGAAGGGGAGGTCCTGCAGTTCCAGGTGGCGGCCCTGGAGGACTACTCCCTGGAGAACTACGAGAGGATCATCACCGCCAAGACCGCGGTCCTGATGGAGCTCTGCACGGAAGGCCCCGCCCTCCTCAAGGGGGTGGACGGGGGGGTGCGCCAGGCCCTGGCCCGCTTCGGCCTCCTCTACGGCCAGGCCTTCCAGATGCGGGACGACTACCTGGACCTCCTGGGCACCCCCGAGCGCCTGGGCAAGCCCGTGGGGGGGGACCTGAGGGAGGGCAAGGCCACCTTAGCCACCCTTCTCCTCATGGAGCGCTTCCCCGAGGTGCGGGAGGTCCTGCGCCGCCGGGGGCAGGAGCCGGGCGACCTGGAGCGGCTAAGGGCCCTGGCCCGGGAGAGCGGGGTGGCGGAGGAGGTGGAAAGGCGCATCCGCGAGCGGGCCCGCCTGGCGGCGGAGGCCCTAAAGCCCCTCCCTGACTCCCCCTACAAGGAGGCCCTGCGGGAGCTGGCCCTGAGGGAGGCGGAAAGGCTCTCTTGAGGGCCCTTCGCCCTCCCTGGGCGGGGTATAATCCCCCAGGGTGATGCTATGGCTCTTCCCGCCTACCGGCCCCCGGAGGACCCCGGCCTCTGGGAGGCCTTTTTGGAGCGACTAGAGAAAACCCTGAGGGTGGCGGAGATCCACCCCACCACGGTGGAGTACCTGGCCCACCCCAAGCGCCTGGTCACGGTCTCCCTACCTGTGGTCATGGACGACGGCAAGGTGCGGGTCTTCCAGGGGTACCGGGTGGTGCACGACATCGCCCGGGGCCCGGCCAAGGGGGGGGTGCGCCTGGACCCCCGGGTGACCCTGGGGCAGACCGCGGGCCTGGCCGCCTGGATGACCCTGAAGGCGGCCGTCTACGACCTGCCCTTCGGCGGTGCCGCTGGGGGGATCGCCGCCGACCCCAGGCTCCTCTCCCGCAGGGAGCTTGAGCGCCTGGTGCGGCGCTACACCGCCGAGCTCGTCAACCTCATCGGCCCGGACACCGACATCCTGGGCCCCGATCTGGGCACGGACCAGCAGGTGATGGCCTGGATCATGGACACCTACTCCATGACCGTGGGCTCCACCGTACCCGGGGTGGTGACGGGGAAGCCCCACGCCCTGGGGGGCACCGAGGGCCGGGACGACGCCGCCGGGCTCGGGGTGGCCCTGGTCCTCAAGGAGCTCGCGGAAAGGCGGGGCCTGCCCCTTGCGGGGGCTAAGGTGGCGGTGCAGGGCTTCGGCCAGGTGGGGGGAAGCTTTGCCCTGCACGCGGAGGGGATGGGCCTCCAGGTGGTGGCGGTGTCCACGGGGCGGGGGGCCATGTACCGGGAGGGGGGCCTTCCCGTGGCCGAGGTCCTCCGCCACTACGAGGCCGCCGGGGACCTGCCCCGCTACGACCTGGCGCCAGAGGAGCTCTTCGCCCTGCCCGTGGACTACCTGGTCCTGGCGGCCCTGGAGGGTGCCCTGGACGGGGAAGGGGCCAAGGCGGTGCGGGCCCAGGCGGTTCTGGAGGCCGCCAACTTCGGCCTCACCCCGGAGGCCGAGGCCTACCTCCTGGGCAAGGAAGTCCTGGTGGTTCCTGACCTCCTCACGGGGGGCGGGGGGCTTTTGGCCAGTTACCTGGAGTGGGTGCAGGACCTCAACATGTTCTTCTGGAGCGCGGAGGAGGTGCGGCAAAGCTTTAGGAGGAGCGTGGCCAAAGCGGTGGCCGAGGTATGCGCCAGGGCGGAAGCCCTGGGCGCGGACCTGCGCACCGGGGCCATGGTCCTGGCCTTGGAGCGGGTCAACGAGGCCACCCGGCTTCGCGGCGTTTACCCCTGATCGAGGAGTGCTGATGAAGCGTGAGCCCCTTTCCTATCTGGGCAAGGACGGCGGCCCCTGGGAGATCTTCACCGAGCAGGTGGACCGGGTAGTCCCTTACCTGGGGCGGTACGCCCCCCTGGCGGAGAGCCTCAAAAGGCCCAAGCGGGTCCTCATCGTGGACGTGCCCATCCACCTGGACGACGGCACCGTGGCCCACTTCGAGGGGTACCGGGTCCACCACAACACCGCCCGCGGCCCCGCCAAGGGGGGGGTGCGCTACCACCCCGAGGTTACCCTCTCCGAGGTCATGGCCCTGGCCGCCTGGATGACCATCAAAAACGCTGCCGTGGATCTGCCTTACGGGGGCGGCAAGGGAGGGATCCGGGTGGACCCCAGAAGGCTTTCCGTGCGGGAGCTGGAGCGGCTCACCCGACGCTACACCTCCGAGGTGGGCCCCCTCCTGGGCCCCGACCGGGACATCCCTGCCCCCGACGTGAACACCGGGGAACGGGAGATGGCCTGGATGATGGACACCTTTTCCATGAACGTGGGCCGGACCGCCCCCGGGGTGGTGACGGGGAAGCCCATCGCCTTAGGGGGCTCCCTGGGACGGCGGGACGCCACCGGACGGGGGGTCTTCGTCACCGCCGCCGCGGCGGCGGAGAAGATCGGCCTTCCCATCCAGGACAGCCGGGTGACCCTGCAGGGCTTCGGCAACGTGGGGAGCGCCGCCGCCCGCATCTTCCATGACCACGGGGCCCGGGTCATCGCCGTGCAGGACCACACGGGCACGGTCTACAACGAGGCGGGGATCGACCCTTATGACCTCCAGCGGCACGTGGCCGAGTACGGGGGCGTGCGGGGTTACCCCAAGGCCGAGCCCCTGCCCAATCCGGAGTTCTGGGCGGTGCCCACGGAGTTCCTCGTCCCCGCCGCCCTGGAGAAGCAGATCACGGAGCAAAACGCCTGGCGCATCCAGGCCCGGATCGTGGCCGAGGGGGCCAACGGCCCCACCACCCCTGCCGCCGACGACATCCTGCAGGAGAAAGGGGTCCTGGTGGTGCCGGACGTGATTGCCAACGCCGGGGGCGTCACGGTGAGCTACTTCGAGTGGGTGCAGGACTTCAACTCCTACTTCTGGACGGAGGAGGAGATCAACGCCCGCCTGGAGCGGGTTCTTAGGAACGCCTTTGAGGCGGTGTGGCAGGTGGCGAAGGAGAAGAGGATCTCCTTGCGCACCGCTGCCTACGTGGTGGCGGCCACCCGGGTCCTCGAGGCCCGGGCCTTGCGGGGCCTTTACCCTTAGGAATGCCGGAGGCCGGTGGGCGAAGGGGCGTTTGGTGGCAGTTTTCTCCCTGCCTTCTTGGGCGTAGGCTAGGTGCCGTGGACTGGCCCCGCCACGGCCGCGTGACCCTGAAGCCCTTCAGCGCGGGCCTCACCGAGGCGGAGTGGCGCGGCCTTTACGAGACCTTCCGCGACCCCGAGGTGGCGGAGTGGAACGGCTCAAGCCCCTTGCGTTCCCCCTTTTGGCTCTTCCGGCGCTTCGTCTTGGCGGAGATGCGCCGCAAGGACCGCCAGGCCTTCCTCATCCTGGACGAGGGGGGGGAGTACCTGGGCACCCTGGAGCTTTACGACCTCACCCCCGAGGAGGCCACCTTGGGCATCCTCATCGGCAGGAAGGAGCGCTGGGGCCAAGGCTACGGCACCGAGGCGGTGCGGGCGGCCCTGGCCTACGCCTTCGGCCCCCTGGGCCTCAAGCGGGTGAAGCTCCGCACCTTCGCCCACAACCTGCGGGCCCGGCGGGCCTTCCAGAAGGCGGGCTTCCGGGAGGTGGGGCTTGGTCCAGGCCCCAAGGGCAGGGAGGACGTGTACATGGAGGTGCGCCGTGAGGATTTTAGCCCCGAGGCTTAGGGAGGAGGTCTTCGCCCTTCTGCCCGAGGGGGTGGAGGTGTACTACCTGGATGACCCCTGGCCCAAACGGGCCGACTTCTTCCTGCCCCCCTTCGGGCAGGAGGAGGTGGTGCGCCAGGTCCTGGAAAAGGTGGAGGTCAAGGTGGTCCAGACCCTCTCCGCGGGGGTGGACTGGATCCTGCCCCTGGTCCCCGAGGGGGTGGTCCTTTGCGACGCCTCCGGGGTGCACGACGCCCCCGTGGCCGAGTGGGTGGCGATGGGCCTCTTGGCCCTCCTCAAGGACCTCCCCGGTTTTCTGGAGGCGCAAAGGGAGGGGCGCTGGGCTCCCAGGCGCCTCCCCGACCTGGAGGGCAAGACCGTGCTCCTCCTGGGCTATGGGGCCATCGGCAAGGCGGTGGAGGCGAGGCTCAAGCCCTTTGGGGTGGGGGTCCTCCCCGTGGCCAAACACCCCCGCCCCGGGGTCTACACCCCTCAGGACCTTCCCCACCTTCTCCCCCAGGCGGACGCGGTGGTCCTCCTCCTCCCCCTCACCCCCGAGACCCGGGGGCTGGTGGACCGGGAGTTCCTCGGGCGGATGAAGCCCGGAGCCCTGCTCCTGAACGCGGGCCGGGGGGGCTTGGTGGAGACGGAGGCCCTCCTGGAGGCCCTCAAGGAGGGGAGGGTGCGGGCGGCTTTGGACGTCACCGACCCCGAGCCCCTGCCCGAAGGGCATCCCCTGTGGCGGGCCCCTGGCCTCCTCCTCACCCCCCACGTGGCGGGGCTCTCCGAGGGCTTCCCCCGGCGGGCGGCCCGCTTCCTGGCGGAGCAGGCCCTGCGCTACCTCCGGGGGGAGCCCCTCCTCAACGTGGTGCGGGAGGGGTACTGATACCACCCCACGCGGACAAGGTCCGCGTGGGGGCCCCGGTGAAAGGGTACCGGGGAAGGCTCCGGCGGCCAAGGGTAGGAGGCCCCGTCGCGGCTTGGGTTGCGGCGGGGACCCTAAAGGAGGGGAAAATGGAGGTGATCCTGCACGGCGACCTGAGGCGCTTCGGCGAGCGCCTAAAGGTGGAGGCCAAGACGCCCCGGGAGGCCCTGGAGAAGCTGGGCCTCCCCTTGGAGGAGGTCTGGCTCCTGGCGGTGGGGGAGCGGGCGGTGGGCCTGGACGAGCCCGTGGAGGGCCCCCTGGAGGTCTACCCCCCCATCGCGGGGGGTGGTATACTTGGGGTCCTGCCGCAAGGGGCAGGGGGCGCCAAAGGGGGGGAGCCGCCCGACGCCCACCCCGCGTAGAAAGGAGAAGAAATGGAAAAGAAAGCACTCCTCTCTACGCCCGTGGTCCCCATCGACATCAAGGCCTTCGACGCGGGGCCCATCCTCGAGGCCATGGGCAAGACCGCCTTCCAGGCCCGGAACCTTTACCGGGCGGCGGAGATCTACCTCCGCATGCTGGAGGACGACGCAGCGGTCATCCTCACCCTGGCGGGGAGCCTGGTGTCCGCCGGGCAGGGCCTCATCGTCCACGACCTCATACGGAAGGGCCTGGTGGACGCCATCGTGGCCACCGGGGCCAACATCGTGGACCAGGACTTCTTCGAGGCCCTGGGCCACCGCCACTACCAGGGGGACCCCAAGGCGGACGACGAAACCCTCCGCCGCCTCTGGATCGACCGCATCTACGACACCTACATCGACGAGGAGGAGCTTCGCCACACCGATTACACCATCGCCGAGATCGCCGACGCCCTGGAGCCCAGGCCCTACTCCAGCCGGGAGTTCATCGGGCATATGGGCCGCTACCTGGCGGAAAGGGGCCTGGGGGAGAGGAGCATCGTCCGGGCGGCCTACGAGGAGGGGGTGCCCATCTTCGTCCCCGCCTTCTCCGACTCCTCCGCGGGCTTCGGCCTCGTTTACCACCAGGTGAAAAACCCCAAGGCCCACGTGACCATCGACTCCGTGGCCGACTTCCGCGAGCTCACGGAGATCAAGCTCAAAGCGGGCACCACCGGCCTGGTGATGCTGGGGGGCGGGGTGCCCAAGAACTTCGCCCAGGACATCGTGGTGGCCGCGGAGGTGCTGGGCCACCGGGTGGAGATGCACAAGTACGCCATCCAGATCACCGTGGCCGACGAGCGGGACGGGGGGCTTTCCGGTTCCACCCTCTCCGAGGCCCAAAGCTGGGGCAAGGTGGACGCCGCCCTTTCCCAGATGGTCTTCGCCGAGGCCACCCTGGCCTTCCCCCTCCTGGCCTCCTACGTCTGGCACCGGGCGGGGGCGCGGGCCAAGCGGCGCTACGCCGACCTCTTTGCCGCCAGGGTGCCCGCTTAGGTCGACTTCGGCCCCGCCTGGGCCCGGGCCCAGGCGGGGCTTTCGTATGGACCAACCCCTCCTCCTTTTGGTAAACTCCCAGCAAATGCCGGAGGAGCTAAGGCTTTACCTGAAGGAGCATTTCGGCGTCCTGGGGCCCGTGTCCCCCGGGCGCTTCGAAGCGGAGCTGGCCAAGCGGGTGGGAAGCCCCGCCAAGCGGGAGCCCCTTCTCAAGGCCTGGCGGGCCTACCTCTCGGGCGGGGGGCGGGAGGCGGTGCGAAGTTTTTACCGCGAGGTGCTCCAGGTTCCCAAGGGGGAGGCCCTGGTCTACGGCATGCACCTCCCCTTTCTGGAGTTCTACGCCCAGGAGGTCCCCCCCCGGGTGGAGGGCAGGGTCCTGGAGGTGGGGGCCTTCACCGGGGCTTTGGTGGGCTACCTGCAGAGGCAGCGTCCCGACCTCGCCTGGCACGCCCTGGATGGGGTGGCGGAGGCGGTGGAGGTGGGGCGGAAGCGGGTGCCCGGGGTGGCCTGGCACCTGGCCTGGGCCGAGGAGGCCGAGCTCCCCCCCTTCGACACCCTCCTGCTCCTCTCCGTCTTCCCCGAAGGATTTGTGGACGGGGGCCTCCCGGGCCGCCTGGGGCCCGAAGGCTTTTGGCAGCGCTTTGCCTTTTTCCGGCGCCTGCCCCTTTTCGCTAGGCTCCTTAGGCCCGGAGGGCTCCTCGTCTACGGCCACGGGCCCTTCCTGGGCAAGAGCCTCGAGGGGGTGGAGGAGGGCCTCCTGCGCCTGGGCTTCCGGGAGGTGGTGCGGGTAGGGGAGGGGGAGTACTTCCTGGTCCTGGCCCGCAGGCCGGAGGTGCTGGCGGAGGAGGCCCGGTTGGAGGAGGTGAGGGTGGCCGGGGAGGAGGCCCCTGCCCCGCCGGTCCCCGTGGGGGTCCAGGGGTTGGATCTGGCCGAGGCGCGGGAGCTTCTGGCCGCGGGTCGGTACGCGGAGGTCCTGGCCCGCTTGCCCGAAGGGGCGGGCCACGCGGAAGCGCATCTTGCGGGGGAGGCGGCCTACCTCCGGGGCCGGGCCCTCTTCGCCCTCTCCCGTTACGCCGAGGCCGAGGAGGCCCTGAGGCGGGCCATGAGCGAGGAGGCGGAGGACCTCCGCGCCTTGGTCCTGGTGGAGCTCGGGGAGTACGAGAGGGCCCGGGGGCGCCTCGAGGCCTTGGCTTGGCAGGGCGGACGCTGGCGCCTTTATCTGGGCCGGGTCTACCTGGCCCAAGGCCGCTACGCGGACGCCCTCAGGCAGTTCGTGGAGTCCGGGCTTCCCGAGGCGGAACTCTACGTGCGGGAGGCCCTGGAGCGCATCACCGAGCGCATGCGCCGCTTCGCCCGGGAGGGGGAGTGGGCGGAGGTGAGCCGCCGGGCGGAGTTCGTGGAGGACCTCGCCCCGGGTCTCCTCACCCGCGAGATGCTCCGCCTGGGGCTGAAGGCGGCGCTCCTCCAGGGGCTTTTCGCCCGGGCGGAGCGCTACGCCAGGCGGCTTGCCGACCTGGACGAGGCGGAGGGCTTCCTGGGCCTGGCCCTCGCTGCCCTCAGGGTGCGCTCCCCCCTGGACCTTAGGGCATCCGAGGACCTGAAGCCGGTGGAGCCCTACCTCACCGAGGCCCTGGCCCGGGCGGAGATCCCCGAGGCCCTCCTCCTTCTGGGGATGCTCCGGGAGCGGGAGGGACGCTACTGGGAAGCCCTCCGCCTCCTGGAGGAGGCGGCGCGGCACGGGGAAGGGGAGGTGGCAGGCCTGGCCTTCCACCACCTGGCCGGGGTGAAGCGGGCCCTGAGGCGGCCCCTCCGGGAGGTCCTGGGGGACCACAAGCGGGCCCACGCCCTCCGGGCCTACCCCGCCCCCTACCTCTTCCGCCTGGCCCAGGAGGCCCTGGCGGGGGGCGAGGAGGTCCTGGCCCGGGAGCTCCTTTCCCGGGCCCGGGATGCGGGGCTTTCCGAGGTGGCCGAAGCGGACCTCATGGCGCTTCTTGCTCTCCTGGAGCGCTTGGAGGGGCCTTGGGCCGCCTTCAGCGTCCTCTACCAGGCCCTAGGCCGCACCCCCGCTCCCCCCCTGGAGCTTCTGGCCCTGGCCTACCGCCTTTCCCGCTCCTTCCGGGAAAGCCCCGAGGCGGAGGCGGTGCGGGGGCAGTACCTGGCGGCCCTCTACGCCGCAGGAAGGGTGGAGGAGGCGGAGAGGCTCCTTCTGGAGGAACTCCAGGCCCATCCCCAGGCCCTGGAGGTCCTCTTCGACCTGGCGGAGCACCACGAGGCCCAGGGGGACTGGCGCCGGGCGGCGGAGTGCTGGCAGAAGGCCCTGGAGGTGGCCCTCTACCGGGAGAAGGACCTGGAGCTCTCCCGGGAGGTTCTCAGAAACCTCCTCTTCCTCCGCCCCCACGACGAGAGCCTCGCCCTTTACCTCGAGGAGCTCAAGGCGGTGGGCCGGGGCCTGGTCGCCCTGGGCGAGGAGCCCCGGGCCTTCCCCGCGGGCCGGGAGGAGCTTTTGGAGGAGACGCTCCCCCGGTTCCACGGGGAGCGCCTCCTGGTGGTGGGGGGGCACACCCAGCTAAGGAGCCGCCTGGTGCCCTTTTTGGAGGCCCGGGGCCTCAGGGTGGACTGGTTCGACGCCGACGGCGCCGGGGTGGGCAAGGAGGCCCTGAGGCGCATCCAGAACCGCCTGGAGAAGGCCCACGGCCTCATGATCGTGTCCAGCTACGTGGGCCACGACCTCTCGGAGCCGGTGCGCCTCGAGGCCGAGCGCCTGGGGGTGCCCGTCCACGTGATCCCGGGGCGGGCCCGGGGGGCCACGGGGTTCCTGAGGGCCCTCAAGGCCTTCGCCCCCGAGCTCTTCAAGCGGGCCCTCAAAGGGGTACAGTAGGGTCTTGTGGAGGCGCTCAGGCTCGGTTACTCCCCCTGCCCCAACGACACCTTCATCTTCTACGCCCTGGCCCACGGCCTGGTGGAAAGCCCCAGGCCCGTGGAAGCGGTGCTGGAGGACGTGGAGACCCTGAACCGCTGGGCCCTGGAGGGGAGGCTTCCCCTCACCAAGCTCTCCTACGCCGCCTACGGAAGGGTACGGGACCGCTACGTGGCCCTGAGAAGCGGGGGGGCCCTGGGCCGGGGGGTGGGGCCTTTGCTGGTGGCCAGAAGGCCCCTGGGAAGCCTCGAGGGGGCGCGGGTGGCCATCCCCGGCCGGCACACCACCGCCTTCCTGCTCCTCTCCCTCTACGCCGAGGGCTTCCAGCCGGTGGAGGTGCGCTACGACCAGGTGATGCCCCTGGTGGCCAGGGGGGAGGTGGAGGCCGGGCTCATCATCCACGAAAGCCGCTTCACCTACCCCCAGTACGGCCTGGTGAAGGTGCTGGACCTGGGGGAGTGGTGGGAAGGGGAGACGGGCCTCCCCCTCCCCTTGGGGGCCATCCTGGCCCGGCGGGACCTGGGGGAAGGGCTGATCCGCGGGCTGGACCGGGCGGTGCGGAGGAGCCTGGAGTACGCCCTCGCCCATCCCGAGGCGACCCTCCCCTACCTCAGGGCCCACGCCCAGGAGCTCTCCGAGGAGGTGATCTGGGCCCACGTGCGGACCTACGTGAACGCCTTCAGCCTAGACGTGGGGGAGGAGGGAGAAAGGGCGGTGGCAAAGCTCTTCGCCCTGGCGGAGGCCAGGGGGCTTCTTCCCCCTTCGCAGGCGCCTCTCTTTTTGTAGACTCGGGGCATGTTCCAGGGGTTGGCCCTCGAGGCCCGGCGGGAAGTGGCCCGGGTCTTCCAGCCCTTAAGGGTGCGGCGCGGCGCGGTGCTCTACGTTCCCGGGGACCGGGTGGACGGCGCGTACCTGGTGCGTACGGGGCTCCTCTGGCTGGAAGGACCCCGGTCCCCCTTAGGGGAGCCCGCCACCTTGGGGGTGGTGGGTCCGGAAGGGCTTCTGGGGGAGGAGGCTTTGGTAGGCGAGGAGCGGCGCACCTCCGGGGCCACCGCCCTCACCTACGCCGAGCTCCTCTTCGCCCCCCAGGAGGCCCTGGGGCCCTTGCGCTCCCGTTTTCCCGAGGTGGAGCGCTTCCTCCTCCAGGCCCTTTACGCCCGGCTCAAGGCGGCAGAGGAGCGGCTTTGGGAGGTGCGCCACCTCTCCGTGGGCCAGCGTCTGGCCCGCCTGATCCTCAGGCTTGCCCGGGAAGGGGAGGTGACCCTTTCCCACCAGGCCTTGGCCCACATGGTGGGGGCCACGCGGGAGACGGTGACCAAGCTCCTGGGGGAGTGGGCCCTCCGGGGGGCGGTGGACCTGGGCTACCGCCGGGTGGAGGTGCGGGACCGGGAGGCCCTTGTGCGCCTGGCGGAGCCGCTTTAGGCTTTGAAGCATGGAAGCCCAGGCCCTGGCCCACCTCCTGGGCCTGCCCCAGGGGAAGGAGGCCCTGAGGGAGCGCCTGGGCCGGAGGGGCCACCCCGACCTGGTCCCCGCCCTCACCGCCTACCTGCGCCGTCTCCAGGCTCCGCCGGAGGCCTTTTCCGCCCTGGGGCGCCTGGCCCGGGGGGCGGTGGTGGCCGGCCAGCAGGCGGGGCTCCTGGGGGGGCCCGCCCTCACCTTCTACAAGGCCCACACCGCCCTCTCCCTGGCGGAGGAGGTGGGGGCGGCCGCGGTCTTCTGGGTGGCCTCCCAGGACCACGACGTGGAGGAGGTGCGCCACCTGCACCTCCTCCTGGAGGACGAGCTGCGCACCCTTTCCCTCCCCCTGCCTCCCCTGCCCGCGGGCCGCATCCCCCTAGACCCCTACCGGGGCGTCTTGGTGGGGTTTTTGGGACCGTGGGCCAGGGATCCCCGGGTGGCCTACGCCCTGGAGGGCGGGACCCTCTCCGAGTTCTCCGCCAGGATCCTCCTGGCCTTCTTGGGGCAGCGGGGCCTCCTGCCCTTCGACCCCATGGCGGAGGAGCTTAGCCCCCTCTTCCAGGGGGCCCTGGAAAGGGAGCTCTCCGATCCCCTGGCCAGCGCCCAGGCCCTCAACCGGGAGGCCGAGCGCATCCGGGCCCTGGGGGGGAAGCCCCCCTTGCGGCGCAAGCCCGGGGCCACCAACCTCTTCCTGGAGACGGACGCCCGGCGGCTCCTCTTTTACGAGGGGGGCGTCTTCAGCGATGGGGTGCGGCGGTATAGCCGGAAAGAGCTTTTGGAGATCCTCCGCACCGATCCCTCCCGCCTCACCCCAGCGGCGGGCCTCAGGCCCGTTTTCCAGGACCTGGCCCTGCCCACCGCGGGCTTCGTGGTGGGGCCCAACGAGTTCCGCTACGTGGCGGAGCTTTCCGGGGTCTACGCCCTCCATGGCCTGCCCATGCCCGCCCTGTTCCTGCGGCTCCAGGCCGTGGTCCTGGAGCCCCCGGCGGCCCGCCTCCTGGGGCGGTACCGCCTGGACCCTTGGGCCTTTGTGGAGGGGGGGGAGGCGGCCTTCCTGGGGGCCGTGCGGGGGGTGCTGGAAGGCTTCCGGGAGGTGGAGGAGGAGCTGGCCCGTCTCCAACGCCAGCTGGAGGCCCTGGGGGAGAGGGCCAAGGCCCTGGAGCCTACCTTGGAGAGGCCCTTCCGCCGCTTTCGGGCCCGGATCGGGGGGGAAGGGGAGCGGCTTTTGGGCAAGCTCCTGCGGGCCCGTCTGGACCGGGATGCGGTCCTCCTCCACCACCTGGAGCGCCTTAAGCGGCACCTCCTGCCCCTGGGCCTGCCCCAGGAACGGGTCTACCCCTTCCCCATGTACGCCCTGCGCCACCCCGAGGCCCTGGGCCTTCTTCGGGAGGCCCCGGCCCAGGGCAGGGCGGTTCTGGCCCTGGGCTAAGGGGCCCTTTCCGGGGGGCGGGCTTGCGGGCGGGATGGCTGGTGTAAGATGGGCGGGAGGCCTATGCCGCCGGGGTTGAAGCTGGCCCTTCTGGCCCTTTTCCTGCTCCGCCCGCCCGCCTGGGCCCAAGGGGAGGAGCTCCTTGTGCGCGTCCTCCTCCGGGAGGTGCCCCTGGGCCAGGAGGTGCGCCTCCTCCTTCCCGAGGGGGAGTTGCGGGCCTGGGGGGTGCGGGAGGGGGTGGTGGTGGGGGGGCGGCTTGGGCCCTTTTGGGAGTTCGCCTCCCCCCGCTTCGCCCTCGAGGGCCGCCCCTACCGGGGCGGGGTGCGCCTCCTCCTCCACGAGGGGCGCCTCCTGGTGGTCAACGTCCTCCCCCTGGAGGCCTACCTCCTCGGGGTCCTGCCCGGGGAGATGCCCGGGAGCTTCCCCCTCGAGGCCCTCCTGGCCCAGGCGGTGGTGGCCCGCACCTTCGCCGTCTACCGGCTGAACCCCCGGGCCCCCTACGACCTCTGCGCGGGGGAGCTCTGCCAGGTCTACCTGGGTCTGGCCGCCGAAACCCCCAGGCACGGCCAGGCGGTGGCCGCCACCCAAGGCCAGGTGCTGAGCTACGGGGGGGAGGCCATCTCCGCCCTCTACCACGCGGACTCCGGGGGGATGACCGCAGGCAGCGAGGAGGTCTTCCAGCGGGCCCTCCCCTACCTCCGCCCCCGCCCCGACCCCTACGCCCGGGGGCCCAGGAGCCAGTGGCGCCTCGCCCTCACCCCCGAGGCCGCGGCCCAGGCCCTGCGGGGCCTGGGCTACACCCCCCAGGGGCAGGAGCCCCCCGTGGTGCGGGAGCGGAGCCCCTCGGGGCGGGTCTGGCGCCTGCGGGTCCTGGGGGTGGAGGTGCAGGGCCCCGAGGCCCAGCGCCTGGCGCGCCTCATGGGCCTGCCCTCGGCCTTGGTGGAGTTCCAGGGCTGGGAGGCGGTGGGCCGCGGGGCGGGGCACGGGGTGGGGCTTTCCCAGTGGGGCGCCCGGGGCATGGCCGAGGCAGGGTACGGCTACCGGGAGATCCTGGGCCACTACTTCCCCGGCACCTTCCTCTCCGACCTCCTCCTGGGGCAGGCCCGGGGAGCCTGGGCCTGGAGCGGACCTCCCTGAGCCGTGCTCATCCCCACGCCCCTGACCCCCTTGTGGCTCGAGGTCTCGCCTCGAGGGGTCCGGTCCCTGGAACCCGCCCTCTTCCCCCGGGGCAAGGAGGCGACAGGGGACCTGGCCCTTTGGGTCCGGGAGCGCCTTGCCGCCTACTTCGCCGGGAGGAAACCGGACTTTTTAGACATTCCCCTGGACTACACCGGCCTTTCCCCGGCCCGGATAGCCCTCTACGAAAGGGTGCGCCGCATCCCTTTCGGGCGCGTGGCGAGCTACGGCGCCCTGGCCCGGGAGCTGGCCCTCTCCCCCCGGGCGGTGGGGGCGGGGATGCGGGCCTGCCCCTTCTTCCTCCTGGTGCCCGCCCACCGGGTGATCCACGCCGACGGGCGGCTGGGGGGGTTCGCCGGGCGGGAGGGGCTCAAGGCCTGGCTCCTGCGCTTTGAGGGCGCCCTCCCCTAAACCTCCACCCAGACCGCCAGGGAGAAGGGGGGGAGGACCGGCCCACAGAGGCGCCCTCCCGTGGGCGTGCAGAGGGCTCCGGAGAGGAGGTCCACCGCCTGGGCTCCCCGGGGCAGGGCCCCGTGGAGGGGGAAGTCCTGCAGGAAGGGCTCGGGGGTGGCGTTCACCACCACCAGGTAGGGGCCGCGGGTGAAGGCCAGGTGGCCGTCTACGGCGTAGACCCGCCCGTAAGGGGCGGTGCGGAGGAGGGGGTGCTCCCGGCGCAGGCGGGCCATCCGCCGCACGGTGTCCAGGAGCTCCCGCCTCCAGCGGCCTTCCTCCCACACCATGCCCCCCCGGTTCTCCGGGTCGTGCCCCCCCGCCAGGCCCACCTCCTCCCCGTAGTAGACGGTGGGGCTTCCGGGCAGGAGGAAGAGGAGGGCGAGGGCCAGGCGGGCCCGTTCCGCGCTCCCCCGCATCAGGCTCAGCAGGCGGGGGGTGTCGTGGGAGGTGAGGAGGTTCATCTGGGCCCGGACCACCTCCTCCCGGTAGCGGGCGAAGAGGCCTTCCAGGCGGTGGCTGAAGGCCAGGGCCTGGAGGGGCTCGATGCGTCCTAGGCCGCACCAGGCGGCGAGCTCCCGGTCCAGGGCCTCCCCCCCCACGAAGCCCAGGATGGCCCGGCTAAGGGGATAGTTCATGGTGGCGTCGAACATGTCCCCCTGGAGCCAGAAGTCGGCCTCCTCCCAGATCTCCCCCACGAGGTAGGCCTCGGGGTTGGCCCCCTTCACCCGGCGGCGGAAGGCCCGCCAGAACTCAGGGTCCTGGATCTCGTTGGGCACGTCCAGCCGCCAGCCGTCGGCCCCGAAGCGGATCCAGTGCTCGGCCACCTCCAGGAGGTACTCCCGCACCGCCGGGGTTTCCACCCGGAGCTTGGGGAGCTCGGGGTTGCCCCACCAGGCCTCGTAGCTGGGGTGGGCGGTGTAGGCCTTGAGGGGAAAGCCCTTCACGTGGTACCAGTCCCGGTAGGGGCTCTCCTCCCCGTTTTCCAGGAGGTGCTGGAAGGCGAAGAACCCCCGGCCGGTGTGGTTGAAGACCCCGTCCAGGATGACCCGCATCCCGTGGGCGTGGGCCACCTCCAGGAGGTGGCGGAGGGCGGCGTTCCCCCCCAGCACGGGATCCACCTGGAAGTAGTCCACGGTGTGGTAGCGATGGTTGGCGGTGGAGGCGAAGACGGGGTTCAGGTAAAGGGCCTCCACGCCCAGTTCCTTCAGGTAGGGGAGCTTCTCCGCCACCCCCCAGAGCGTGCCCCCCTTGAAGCCCCGCAGGGTGGGGGGGGCTTCCCAGGGTTCGAAGGGCCCCGCGGGGGCGGGTTTGCCCGGGGGGCCTGCGCGGAAGAAGCGGTCGGGGAAGATTTGATAGAAAAAGGCGCCCTCGTACCAGGCCACGGCCGCCATCCTACCACGGGCCTGGCGGCCGATTGTGCCCGGTTCACAAAAATCCTTGCCCCAAGGGTCCCCCCTCTGGTATCCTCCCAGGGGAAGGGTATGGGGGGCTGCCTTTTCGTCATGACCGGGGCCAGCGGCGTGGGCAAGGGTACGGTGCGGGCCAAGGTGCTGGAGCGCACCCGCCTCTTCTACTCCATCTCCATGACCACCCGTCCCCCCCGTCCCGGGGAGCGCCACGGGGTGGACTACTACTTCGTGGACCGCCCCCGCTTCGAGGCCCTCCTGCGGGAGGGCGGCCTCCTGGAGTACGCGGAGTACGTGGGCCACCTCTACGGCACCCCCAGGCTTCCCGTGGAGCGGGCCCTGGAGCGGGGGGAGGACGTGCTCCTGGAGATCGAGGTCCAGGGGGCCTTGCAGGTGAAGGCCAAGGTGCCGGAGGCGGTCCTCATCTTCCTCCTGCCCCCCTCCCTTTCCGAGCTCAAGCGCCGTCTGGTCTACCGGGGCCAGGACAGCCCCGAGAAGATCGCCAGGCGGCTGGAGCAGGCGGAGTGGGAGATCCAGGACGCCCACCGCTTCGACTACGTGGTGGTGAACGACGTCCTGGAGGAGGCGGTGGCCGACTTCCTGGCCATCCTCACCGCGGAGAGGCGGCGCACCCGAAGGATGGCCCGGGCGCTCTCCCGGGCCTTGGAACGGGACGCGGAACTGGAGGCGGAGCTGGAGGAGATCTTGCGGAGGGAGCATGGCGGAACCCGGGATCGATAGGCTCTTCGGTCTGGTGGACTCCAAGTACCGGCTCACGGTGGCGGTGGCCAAAAGGGCCCAGCAGCTCCTGCGCCACCGCTTCAAGAACACCGTGCTGGAGCCGGAGGAGAGGCCCAAGATGCGCACCCTCGAGGGCCTCTTCGACGACCCCAACCCCGTCACCTGGGCCATGAAGGAGATGCCCACGGGGCGGCTGGTCTTCGGGGAGAACCTGGTGCCCGAGGACCGCCTGCAGAAGGAAATGGAAAGGCTCTATCCCGTGGCGGAGGAGGAGTAGGGTGGCCCGGGTCCTGGTGGCGGCGACGGGCGGGGTGGCCGCCATCAAGGTGCCCCACCTCCTCCGCCTCCTCCGCGCCCAGGGCCACGAGGTGCGGGCCCTGGCCACTCCCAGGGCCCTGGAGTTCGTCACCCCCCTCTCCCTGGCGGTGGCCGCGGGGGGCGAGGTGGCCACGGAGGAGGCCTGGTTCAGGCCCGAGGGCCGGGCCTTGCATATAGAGCTTGCCCGCTGGGCCGATGTGGTCCTGGTGGCCCCGGCCACCGCGGACGCCATGGCCAAGGCCGCTTTGGGCCTCGCCGACGACCTCCTCTCCGCCACCCTCCTGGCCGGGGCCCGGAGGGTGGCCTGGGCCCCGGCCATGAACGAGGCCATGTGGCTCGCCCCGCAGACGCAAAGCCACGCGGAGCGGCTCAAGGCCCTGGGCCACGCCCTCTTCGGCCCCGCCTTCGGCCCCCTGGCGGCGGTGGGGGAGGGGGAGGGGTGGGGAAGGATGCTGGAGCCCGAGGAACTCGCCGAGCGGCTTCAGGCCCTTCTCGCCCCCAAGGACCTCCAGGGCCTCAGGCTCCTGGTCTCCGCCGGGCCCACCCGGGAGTACCTGGACCCCGTGCGCTTCCTCTCCAACCCCTCCTCGGGGCGCATGGGCTACGCCCTGGCCGAGGCCGCCCGCGACCGGGGGGCGGAGGTGGTCCTGGTCTCTGGCCCCACCGCCCTGCCCGACCCCTGGGGGGTGGAGGTGGTCAGGGTGGAAAGCGCCCTGGAGATGCGTAAGGCCATCCTGGAGCGCTACCCCTGGGCGGAGGCGGTGGCGATGGCCGCGGCGGTGGCCGACTACCGCCCGGCGGAGGTCTTGGCGGACAAGGAGCCCAAGGCGGTGGCGGAAAAGGTCCTCCGCCTGGTCCCCAACCCCGACATCCTCAAGGAACTGGGCGAGCGGAAGGACGGCAAGGTCTTGGTGGGCTTCGCCATGGAGACGGCGGAGGGGCTGGAGCGGGCCAGGGGCAAGCTTCTGCGCAAGAACCTGGATCTCATCGCCCTCAACTGGGTGAACCGCGAGGGGGTGGGCTTCGGCAGCCCCGAGAACGAGGTGGTCCTCCTGCTCCGGGACGGACGGGTGGTGGAACTCCCTCGGATGCCCAAGCGCCAGGTGGCCGAGCGTATACTGGACCTTGTCAGGGAGTTTTGGAGGTCCTGATGCCTATGCGCAGCAAGGCGGAGCGGCACCGCGCCATCCAGGAGATCGTGAGCCGGGAGGAGATCGGCACGCAGAAGGAGCTGGTGGAGCGCCTGCGGCAGTTGGGCTTTGACGTGACCCAGGCCACGGTGAGCCGGGACATCGCCGAGCTCAGGCTGGCCCGGGTGGCCCTGGGCAAGGGGCGGCACCGTTACGCCCTCCCTTCCCTGGAGCTCCCCGAGGACGCCTACGAGGAGCTCAGGCGCCAGTTTGGGCTCTTCGTGAAGGACGTGGACCGGGGGGGCAACATCCTGGTGGTGAAGACCGCCGAGGGGCACGCCTCCGGCATCGCCCTCCTCATCGACCGCCTCCGGCGGGACGGGATCGTGGGTACCCTGGCGGGGGAGGACACCATCCTGGTGGTGGGCCGCACCGAGGGGGAGGCCGAGGCCCTGGAGGAGGAGTTCGGGCAGCTTTTGCTTCTGGGTAAGGGCTTGAGGCGAGGCCCCCAGCTTCCCTCCTGATGTGGGAGCTTTTCCTCAAGTCCTTCCTCACCCTCTTTGTGGTGGTGGATCCCGTGGGGTTGGTCCCCGTCTTCCTGGCCCTGGCCGGGGACCGCCCCCCCCAAAGGCAGGCCCAGATCGCCAGGAAGGCGGTGTTGGTGGCCGGGGGGCTCCTGGTTTGCTTCTTCTTCTTCGGCCGGGGGCTTTTGGAGTACCTGGGCATCAGCCTCGAGGCCCTGCGGGTCGCCGGGGGGATCCTCCTTTTCCGCATCGCCACGGAGATGGTCTTCGCCCACCACGAGCGGGAGACGGCGGAGGAGAAGGACGAGGCCCGGGAGCGGGCCGACATCTCCGTCTTCCCCCTGGCCATCCCCCTGATCGCGGGCCCTGGGGCCCTGGCCAGCGTCCTCATCCTGGGAGGGGAGGCCCGGGAGGTGCCCGGGGGCTCGGCGGTGGTCTTCCTCACCGCTTTCCTGGTCCTCTTCCTGGCCTACCTCTTCCTCAGGGGGGCGGCCTCCGTGCGCCGGGCCCTGGGGCGCACGGGGGTGAACGTGGTCACCCGGGTGCTGGGCATCCTGCTGGCCGCCCTGGCGGTGCAGTTCGTGGCCGACGGGGTCAGGGGCCTCCTCTAGGGCAACCCACCCCGACCGCGTCGGGCTGGGGGCGGATCCGGCCTGGGGCGGGGAAGGGCTCGGCAGAAGAGGGCGTGGAAGCCCGGGGAGCGCCTCACGGGGTCTTGGGGGAGGCGGCGGGCTGGCCCAGGAGGAGGCGGGCGTGGGCCAGGGCGGCCTCGGTGTACTGGCCGGAGAGGAGGCGGGCCAGCTCCCGCACCCTTTCCTCCCCCTCCAGAACCTCCACCCGCACCTCCTCCCCCGCCTTCTTGACCCGCAGGTGGCGGTGGGCCCGGGCGGCGATCTGGGGCAGGTGGGTGACCACCAGCACCTGGCGGGTCTCCGCCAGGCGGGCCAGGCGCTCGGCCACCTTCCAGGCCGTCTCCCCCCCTACCCCCGCGTCCATCTCGTCGAAGACCACGGTGGGGGCCTCGGCCCCGGTGAGGAGGGCCAGGGCCAGGGCGATGCGGGCCAGCTCCCCGCCGCTGGCGGCGGCGAGGGGGGCGGGGGGGAGGTGGGGGCCTGCGGAGAAGCGGAAGGCCACCTCCTCCAGGCCGAAGGCCCCTGGCTCCGGCAGGGCCTTGAGCCCCACGGGGAAGCGGGCCCGGGGCAGACCCAAGGCGGCGAGCTCGGCCTCCATGCCCTTTTGCAGGGCCTCCGCCGCCCGCAGGCGGGCTTGGGAGAGGGCCGCCCCTGCCTCCAGAAGGGCCTCCCGGGCGGCCGCCACCTCCCTTTGCAGCGCCCAAAGCCGCTCCTCCCCTCCCCCCAGGGCGGCGAGCTCCGCCTCCGCCCTGGCCGCATGGGCCAGGACCGCCTCCAGGGTGGGCCCGTACTTGCGCTTGAGCCGTTCCAGGAGGGAGAGGCGGGCCTCCAAGGCGGCCAAGCGCTCCGGGTCCCCCTCCAATCCCTCCAGGTAGTCCTCCAGCTCCCTCGCCACCGCCCGGGCCCCCTCCAGGGCCCCTTCCACGTCCCCTGCCAGGGCCTCGAGGGCGCGGTCGAACCTCCCCCCCGCCCGGAGCTCCCGCACGGTCCGCTGGAGGAGGTCCAAGGCTCCCCCTTCCGCCAGGAGGGCGTAGGCCCGCCCTGCCCGTTCCCGCAGGGCTTCCAGATGGCGGAGCCTCTCTGCTTCCTGCTCAAGCTCCTGGTCCTCCCCGGGCCGGGGACGGGCCTCCCGGATCTCCTGGAGCTGGAAGCGCAGGAGGTCCTCCCGCTCGCTCCGGGACCTCAGGGCCTCCTCCAGGGCCCGCTTTTCCCCAAGGAGGGCCTGGTGGCGGGCGTAGGCCTCCTGGTAACCCTGGAGGAGGTCCGGGGGGAGGAGGGCGTCCAAAAGCTCCCGCTGGCGCCTGGGGGAGAGGAGGGCGAGGGCGGCGTGCTGGGCGTGGAGGGAGAGCCAGCGCTCGGCCTCCTCCTGGAGCTCCTTGAGGCTCACCACCTCCCCGTCGATGCGGGGGGTGGAGCGGGCCCCCACCCGGCGGGAGAGAACCCGCTCCTCCCCCGCAGCGAAGAAGGCGGTGACCAGGAGGCTGTCGCCAAAAGGCCCCAGGAGCCCCTCGGGCCTCGCCCCCAGGAGGAGGGCCAGGGCGTCCACCAGGAGGCTCTTGCCCGCCCCCGTTTCCCCGGTGAGGACGTTGAGCCCGGGGCCGAGCTCCAGGGCGGCCTGGCGGATGGCGGCCAGGTTCTGGACCTCGAGGCGGAGGAGCATCCTCCACCATTGTAGGGCCAGGATCCCTGGGGGTGGGGCCCGCCCTTAGGGCAAGGGGTGGGCCAGGGCCAGGCGCCGCACCTCTTCCCTGAGAGCCTCCGAAGGCCCCTCCACCAGGGCCCGGTCGATGAGTTCAGCCACCAAGGGCATCTCCTCGGGGGTGAAGCCCCTCGTGGTGATGGCCGGGGTGCCGATGCGGATCCCCGAGGTGACCCGGGGGGGCTTGGGGTCGAAGGGAATGGCGTTCTTGTTCACGGTGATGCCCACGGCGTCCAGCCTCTCCTCCGCTTCCTTCCCCGTGAGGCCCTTGGGGCGGAGGTCCAAAAGGAAGAGGTGGTTGTCCGTGCCCCCGGTGACGATGCGGTAGCCCCGCCCGGCCAGCTCCGCCGAAAGGCGCTGGGCGTTTTCCACCACCAGGCGGCTGTACTCCCGGAACTCGGGCTGCAAGGCCTCGAAGAAGGCCACCGCCTTCCCGGCGATCACGTGCTCCAGGGGGCCCCCCTGGATGCCGGGGAAGATGAGCTTGTCGATCTTCTTGCCCAGCTCGGGGTCGTTGGAGAGGAGGAGGCCGCCCCTCGGGCCCCTCAGGGTCTTGTGGGTGGTGCTGGTGACCGCGTGGGCGTGGGGGAGGGGGCTCGGGTGGAGGCCTGCCGCCACCAGCCCAGCGAAGTGGGCCATGTCCACCACCAGGTAGGCCCCCACCTCGTCGGCGATCTCCCGGAAGGCCCGGAAGTCCCAGAGGCGGGGGTAGGCGCTGGCGCCGGCCACGATCACCTTGGGCCGGTGCTCGAGGGCCAGGCGGCGCACCTCCTCCAGGTCGATGAGCTCGGTGTCGGGCCGGACCCCGTAAAAGACCGCCCGGTAGAGCCTGCCGGAGAAGTTCACCTTGGCGCCGTGGGTGAGGTGGCCCCCGGCGGCCAGGTCCATGCCCATGAGGGTGTCCCCCGGCTCCATGAGGGCCATGTACACCGCCATGTTGGCCTGGGAGCCGGAGTGGGGCTGGACGTTGGCCCAGGCAGCCCCGAAGAGGGCTTTGGCCCGCTCGATGGCCAGGGCCTCCACCTGGTCCACCACCTCGCACCCGCCGTAGTAGCGGGCCCCGGGGTAGCCCTCCGCGTACTTGTTGGTGAGGACGCTTCCCACCGCCTCCCGCACCTCCTGGGAGACGAAGTTCTCGCTGGCGATGAGCTCCAGGCCCTCCCGCTGCCGCTTTTCCTCCAGGGCGATGAGCCGGAAGAGGGCCTCGTCCCTAAGGCGTGCCCGGACCATAGGCCGATTATAGGCCCTGGGCGGGAGGGGGAACAGGGGGTCCGGGAGGCCTGGTAAGCTTGGGGCATGAAAGGGAACGCCCTCACCATCGCCAAGTGGGGGGTGGGCCTCCTCCTGGCCCTCCTCCTCCTGGTCACCATCCTCATCAACTTCACCACCAGCCGCGACCTGCCGGAGCTGGTGCGGGTGCAGGTGGAGCGCTACGCGGTGTGCAGCTACTGGTTTTTCGGCTGGCACCTGGCCTCCACCGGGGCCTTCGCCCTGGCCTTCCTCCTCCTGGGCTTCCTCCTGGGCCTGGGGGCGGGCCTCCTCCTGAGGCGGAATGCTCTCCCCCGAAGCTAAGGCCAGGAAGGAGGCGGTGCGGGCCCTCCTCCTCCAGGGCCTGGAGCTTCTGGCCCGCACCCCCCTGGACCCCGCCCCTCTCCGCCAGGCCCTTTTGGACCTGGAGGGCCCCTTCCTCCTGGTCCTGGTGGGGGAGTTCAACAGCGGCAAGTCCAGCCTGGCCAACGCCCTCCTGGGGGCGGACCTCCTCCCCGAGGGCCCCACCCCCACCACGGACCGCATCCAGCTCCTGGAGTACGGGGAGGGCGGGGAGGAGGCGGGGGAGGGGTTCGCCCGTCTCCGCCTTCCCCACCCCCTCCTGCGGGAGCTGGCCCTGGTGGACACCCCGGGGACCAACGCCCTCCTGGAGGCCCACGAGGTCCTGACCCGCCGCTTCCTGCCCCGGGCGGACCTGGTCCTCTTCGTCACCAGCGCCGACCGGCCCCTCACCCGCTCCGAGGGGGAGTTTTTGGGCCTCGTCCGCGCCTGGGGCAAGAAGGTGGTCCTGGCGGTGAACAAGGCCGACCTGCTGGAACCCCAGGACCAGGAGGCCGTGGCCCGGTACGTGGCCGCGGGGGTCCGGGGGATCCTGGGGGAGGAGGTCCCCCTTTTCCTGGTCTCCGCCCGGCGGGGCAAGCGGGGGCAGGACCCCGGCTTGCGGGCCCTCCGGGCCCATGCGGAGGAGGTCCTCGCCCAAAGGGCCCTCCCCCTCAAGCTGGAGGGGGCCTTGGGGGTCTTGGGGAAGCTCCTGCGGGAGGCGGACGGGGTCCTGGCCGGGGAGGCGGAGGAGGTGGCCCAGGGCCTCGCCACCTGCCGGGCCCTGGAGGCGCTCCTCGCCCGCCACCTGGGGCGGACGCGCCGGGACTTCGCCGGCCAGCTGGCCCTGGCGGAGCGGGTCTTCCGGGAGGTGGAGGCCCGGGGCCACCGCTTCCTGGAGGAGACGGTGCGCCTGGCCCGGCTGCCTGATCTCCTCAACGCCAAGGCCTTCCGGGAGGGCTTCCTCAAGGAGGTGGTCCAGGACGCGGGGGCCAGGCTGGAAAGGGCCGTGGGGGAGGCCCTGCGCTGGCTTTCCCGCCGGGAGGAGGAGCTCCTCCTGGACGCCCTGGCCTACCTGAAGGAGGCGCGGCCGGTCCCCCGGGGGGAGGAGCCCTTCTTCGCCCCCCTGGAGGAAGCCCTGGCCCGCTTCCGCCCCGAGGCGGAGGCGGAGCGCCTCTCCGGCCTGGCCCAGGAGGCGGTGGTGCGCACCCTGGCGGGGAGCGCGGGGGGCCTGGGCCTGGGGGCGGCCCTGGTCCTGGTCCTCAAGGGGGTGGCCGCGGACCTCACCGGGCTCCTGGCGGGCTTCTTCCTGGCCTTCCTCTCCCTCTCCATCCTGCCCAGGCGCAAGGAGCGGGCCAAGCGCCTCCTTTCCGAGCGCCTGGCGGAGGCCTTCGCCACGGTGCGGGGCGCCCTGGAGGAGGCCCTGGAGGAGGGCCTCCGCCGGACGGAGGAGCGCTTCCGCGGCCTCTTCCGGGACCGCTGCGGGGCCCTGGAGGAGCGGGGGCAGGCCCTGGAGGCGGGGCGCCGGGCCCTGGCCGGGCTCCTCGCCGCCGCGGAGGGGCTCAGGGCCAGGTGAGGTCCAGGCGGGCCTCCAGGTGGCCCACCGGGAGGCCCCGGTGGCTCCGCACCTCCGGCCGGTCCCAGGGGGTGGGGCCGGGGTCCAGGCCCAGGAGGCGCAGGAGGGCTACCACCGCCACCTCCCGGGCCTGGGAGGCGCCATCCTCCACCTTGAGGGCCACGCCTAAGGGCCCTTTAGGGCTCTCCAGGAGGGCCAGGCCGTAGTACCCGTCCGCCCCCCGCTTGGCCAGGAGGGGCAGGCGCTCCATGAGGAGGGTGTCGATGCTCCCTGGCCCCGCCACCAGGTGGGGGTGGCGGCGCATGGCTTGGCCCACCCGGAGGAGGGGCTTCTGGTAGGCCTCCGGGGCCCCCTCCGGGCGGGCCAGGAGGTAGAAGGCCCGGGCGGCGCGGGCGAGGGGCAGGGCGAAGGTGGGCACGCTGCAGCCGTCGGTGGCGTGGACGGGCTCAGCCCTGGAAAGCTCGGCCAGGGTCTTGCGGTTCAGGCGCTGCACCGGGTGGTCCGGCCGCTCGTACCCCTCCACCGGGGCCCCCAGGGCCAGGGCCGCGGCCAGCATGCCCGCGTGCTTCCCCGAGCAGTTGTGGTGGAGGGGGGTAGGGCCTAGACCAGCCGCCTCCAGGGCCCGCCGGGCCTCCTTGGAAAAGGGAGGGTGCACCCCGCAGACCAGGTGCTCCGGGCCTAGGCCCAGCTTCTCCAGGAAGCGGGCGGCCACGGCCACGTGCTCCGGGGTGCCGTCGTGGCTGGCGGTGGCCAGGGCCACCTCCTCCTCGGTGAGGCCGAAGCGCTCCGCCGCCCCCGTGAGGAAGAGGGCCAGGGCCTGGAAGGGTTTGGCCGAAGAGCGCATGTAGGACACGAAGGCCGGGTCACCCCCGTAAGCCAGAAGCCCCTCCCGCCCCACCACCGCCAGGGAAATGCGGTGCCGGTTTTCCACCCACTCGCCGCGGTAGACGTGGACGAAGGCGTTCACCCCCCAAGTCTACGCCGGGCCTCCAGGAGGAGGGGCTGCCAGTCCAGGCCCCGGTAGGGGGAGGGGAGGCCCCGGAGCTTGGCCTCCGCCTTCCGCAGGTTGCGGAGGCCCTTTCTCCCCTGGCCCTGCTGGTGCAGGGCTGCGGCCAGGAGGATTACCCCCTGGAGGAGGCGCCGCTCCTCCCCTCGGGCCCCAAGCCAGGCCGCCTCCAGGACCTCGTGGACCTCGAAGTACCGCCCCTCCTCCCAGAGGCGGAGGGCCTGGCCCCAGGCCTCCCTCAGGGGGCCTTCCCCCATGCGCCCCCCGCCACCGGGGGGAAGAGGTCCAGGGTGGCCTCGGGGGCCAGGGGGGTGGCGAGGCCCTCCAGGTAGCGCACGTCCCGCCCCTCCAGGAAGACGGAGACCCGCTCCGCCAGCGCCTCCCCCTCGAAGAGCTCCTCCCGCATCCCGGGGTAGAGGCGGACGAGGTTCGCGAGCACCTCCCCCACGGTCTTTCCCTCCACCTGGAGCTGGCCCTTCCCCGTGAGGTCGCGGAAGGTGGCGTAGAGGTTCACCTTGGGCATAAGGCGAGTTTAGGGGAAGGCCCGGCCCCCCTGGGGGCCGGGCCTTCCCGAGGGGCTTAGTCGGCGGCCTGGGCGAGGATACCGAGCTCCTGCAGCTTGGCGGGGGGCACCACGCCCCGCTCCCAGCCCCGCTCCCGGTAGTACTCCTCCAGCATCAGGTCCAGCTCGGTGAGCTGGCCCTTGGAGCCCGCGCACCCGGAGGGCTCCTTGAGGAAGCGCTCGGGCAGGTAGTCGGAGCCCTCCGCCCAGCCCGCCAGGTTGTTGTAGTAGCGCTCCAGGTTGTAGATCCGTTCCCCGATCCTGAGGATCTCCTCCGCGCTTACCGGGCGGCCCCAGTAGGCGGAAAGCTGCCGGGCGTAGGTCTCGGGGTCCTCGGCGAACTGGCTGAACTTGCAGAGGTCCAGGGAGTCGGTGAGGGCGGAGAGGTCCTGGAAGAGCTTGGTGAGCTTGCCCTTGCCCTCCCAGGCCAGGGGGTCGGTCTTGTAGGGCACCCCCAGGATCTCCGAGGCCGGGGTGTAGGCCCTGAGGTGGCAGGCCCCCCGGTTGGAGGTGGCGTAGGCGATGCCCATGCCCTTGAGGCCCCGGGGGTCATAGGCGGGGATGGACTGGCCCTTGACCTCGAGGGCAATCTCGGGATGGCCGATGGACTTGGCCCAGCGGGCCGGGCCCTCCGCCAGGCCGTCCCCCACCCCCCGGCGGAGGGCGATGGCCTCCAGGAGGCGGGCCTCCCCCTCCTTGTCCCCAAAGCGGAGGCCGTCTTCCCCGGTGTAGTAGCCCTTCTCCGTAGCCTCCATGAGGACGGCGATGGCGTTGCCCGCCTCGATGGTGTCCATGCCGTAGGCGTTGCAGAGGTAGATGGCGTAGCCGGTCCAGTCGGTGTCCGTGTGGCCCGCGTGGGCCCCGAGGGCCCAGGCGGACTCGTACTCGTAGGACTCGAAGCGGATGGTCTTGCCGTCGACGTGGACCTCCACCATCTTCTTGCAGGCCACGGGGCAGGCGTGGCAGGTGTTGTCCTTGACCAGGCGGTGCTCGCGGATGTACTCCCCGGAGATGGTCTCCACCCCCTCGATGCAGGTGTGCTGGGCGTTGTAGGTGGGCAGGGCCCCCATGACGTTGGTGATGTTCATGAGCACGTTGGTGCCGTAGAGGGAGAGCCCGCCCTTCTTGGGGGCGGTCACGTTCTTGGGGTCGTTGATGGCCGCCGAGGCCAGGCGGTCCGCCTCCCGCCACCCCTCCGGATCCTGGGGCTGGGGCATCCGGTCCTGCTTGCCCACCACCACGATGGCCTTGAGCCGCTTGCTCCCCGCCACCGCCCCCGTGCCCCCGCGGCCTGCGGCCCGCTCGTCGTTGTTGATCCAGTTGGCGAAGCGCACCAGGTTCTCCCCGGCGGGGCCGATGGCCATCACGTCCGCCTCCTCCCCGTGCCGCTCCCGCAGGAGGCGGTGGACCTCGTGGGTGGTCTTGCCCCAAAGGTCCGAGGCGTCGTGGATGGTGACCTCCCCGTCCTTCACCAGCAGGTAGACGGGTTTTTCCGAGGCCCCCCGGATGAGGAGGCCGTCGAACCCCGCCCACTTCAGCTTGGCCGCGGTCCAGCCCCCCATGTGGCTGTCGGTGACCCCTCCGGTGAGGGGGCTTTTGGTGACGATGGCCAGGCGGCCCGACATCTTGGCCCGGGTGCCGGAGAGGGGGCCGTTCATAATGCAGAGAAGGTTCTCCGGGCCCAGGGGGTCCACCTGGGGGCCGTTTTCGAACACGTACTTTACCCCCAGGCCCCGGCCCCCCACGTACATCTCCAGGTCCTTGGGGTCGGGGGCGAAATACTCCACCTGGCCGCTGGAAAGGTTGATACGCGCGAGCTTGTGGGCATATCCGCCGAGCATCTGCCACCTCCTCGTGGGCTTGGGGAGCGTGCGCCCGTCGCCGGCTGAGCTGCGCGAGGCTGCCCTGAGTTCTCCCAAATTATACCACCCCCCCTTGGGGGGATTGTGAAGGGGGTGACGGGCATAATGGGGGCATGCTGGCGGTTGCGGGCGAGGTCCTGGTGGACCTGATCCTGGAAAACGAGGCTCCCTTAGGTTTTTCCGGGGTGCTGGGGGGTTCGGCCCTGAACACCGCCACCGCCTTGAGCCGCCTGGGTTTTCCCGTGCGCTTCTTCTCCGAGGTGGGGGAGGACTGGCTTTCCCGCTGGAGCGAGGCGGAGATGCAGCGTCGGGGCCTCGAGGTCTTCCTGCAGCGCCACCCCGACCCCATGCCCCTGGCCCTGGTGCGCCTAAAGGAGGGAGGAAACGCCCTCTACAGCTTCCACCGCCCCTTCCGGGCCGCCTACCGCCCGGAGCCGGGAGGCCTGAAGGGGGTGCGGGCTTTTCACTTCGGCTCCCTCTTCGCCCTGGAGGGGCGCACCGCGGGGGGCCTCGAGGCCCTCCTGCGGGAGGCTCTGGCCGAAGGGGCCCTCCTCTCCTACGACCCCAACCTGCGGGGGAACCCTACCGGAGAGGGAAGGCGGCGCCTGGAGGGCTATTTGGCCCAGGTGGACCTCCTGAAGCTCTCCCTGGAGGACGCCCAGCTTCTTTTCCCCGAGGGGCCGGTGGAGGCGGTAAAGCGCCTCCCCCCGCCCCTCAAGGTCCTCACCCTGGGGGCGGAGGGGGCGGTGGCCTTCCTGGGGGAGGAGGCGGTGCGCCTCCCTGGGGAAAAGGTGGCGGTGGCGGACACCGTGGGGGCGGGGGACGCCTTCACCGCGGGGCTTCTCGCTCTCCTCCTCCCCAAGGGGTATGGGAAGGCCAGCCTCCCCCAGATGCCCCTGCATCACCTGGAGGAGGCGCTAAAGGGGGCCATCGCCCTTTCCGCCCTGGCCTGCACCGTGCGGGGGGCCTACCTGCCGGAGGAGGGGCTTCGGGCCTGGCGGGAGCGGTTTTGGGGGGGTGGGGGTTTCCCTTGAGGTAAAATCGGCCTGCCTCCGAGCCCGGATGGGCCCCCTGGGCCCTCCGGGCCGGGCCGGATGGCCCCGGGGTGGCGGGGGCAACCCCGTCGCCTGCCGTGGTTGCAAAGGAGGTGGTATGGAAGACCTCGCGTCTCCCCCGGCGACACCCTCCCAAAGGACCCTTGCCCTCGGGCCGGGGCCCTTTAGCTCCCGCGCGCCAAAGCCCGCCTCGCCGGGGAGAGGGGAGGGAGCCCTCCTCTCCGCAAGAGGGCGTCCTCCCCTGCGGGCAGGGGGCAAGGGGGCCCCGTGAGGGGCAGGCTCCCCCTGGCCTTCCTGGTGGGCCTGGGGGTGGGGATCTTCGGGGGGCTTTTGGGGCTTGGGGGGGCGGAGCTCCGGCTGCCCTTCCTCCTCTACGCCTTCGGCCTCGCCCCCCTGGAGGCGGTGATCGCCAACAAGGCCCTGAGCCTCCTGGTGGTGGGGGTGAGCCTGCCTGCCCGCCTGGGGGTGGTACCCCCGGAGGCGGTTCTGGGGGAGGTCCGGGGGGCCCTGGCCCTCCTCCTGGGGAGCGTCCTCGGGGCCTTTGGGGCGGCGGGCTGGGCCCGGCGGGTGCCCGAGGGGCTTCTTCGGCGGACCATGGGCCTGTTGCTCCTCCTCCTGGCCGGGGTCCTGGCTCTGGAGGCCCTTTTCCACCGCCCCTTCCCCCTGGACCCTCCTCCCCTCCTCCTCCACCCCCTGGGCTTCCTCCTGGGCCTGGGGATCGGGGCCGTGGCCGCGGTGATGGGGGTGGCGGGGGGGGAGCTTCTCATCCCCACCCTGGTCCTCCTCTACGGCCTCGAGGCCCGGCTGGCGGGAAGCGTCTCCCTCCTCATCAGCCTGCCCACCATGCTGGCGGCCTTCGCCCAGTACAGCCAGGACCGCACCTTCGCCGTGCTGTGGCGGCAGGGGGGGCTCCTTCTGGCCATGGGCCTGGGCTCCCTCCTCGGGGCCTTTCTGGGAGGCGGCCTCCTCCTGGGCCTGGCCACGGAGCGGGTTCTGCTCCTCCTCCTGGCCCTCCTCCTGGCCCTCTCTGGCCTCCGGCTCCTGCGCCACTAGGCGCTCCCCTGGGTTTGCCCGCCTCAGGGGACCAGGAGCACCTTGCCCGTGGTCCTCCGCCCCTCCAGGGCCTCGTGGGCCTCCCGGGCCCGTTCCAGGGGGAACTCCGCCCCGATCTGCACCTTGAGCCACCCCTCCCGCACCGCCTGGAAGACCTCCCCGGCCCGCCAGAGGAGCTCCTTGCGGCTTGACGTGTAGTGGTGCAGGGTGGGGCGGGTGAGGAAGAGGCTTCCCTTGCGGTTCAGCACCTGGGGGTCCAAGGGGGGCACGGGGCCCGAGGCCTGGCCGAAGAGGACCAAAACGCCCCGGGGGCGGAGGGCCTCGAGGCTCCCCTCGAAGGTGCTCTGCCCCACGCCATCGTAGACCGCGTCTACCCCGCCCCCGGAAAGGGCCCGCACCGCCTGGGCGAAGCCCTCGTAGGGCAGGGCGTAGTCCGCCCCGGCCTCCTTGGCCAGGGCCCGCTTGGCCTCGGTGCTGGCGGTGGCGTAGACGGTGGCCCCCAGGCGCTTGGCCCACTGGATGAGGAGGAGGCCCACCCCCCCGGCTCCCGCGTGCACCAGCACCTGGTCCCCAGGGGCCACGGGGTAGGTGCTCTTGAGGAGGTAGTGAACGGTCATCCCCTGGAGGAGGACCGCGGCGGCGAGCCTGGGGTCCAACCCTTCGGGAACGGGCACGAGCCTTTCCGCGGGCACCACCTGGTACTCGGCGTAGGCCCCCTGCACGTTGGCAAAGGCCACCTTATCCCCTGGGGCCACGCCCAGCACGCCCTCCCCCACCCCTTCCACCACCCCAGCCCCCTCCTCCCCCAGGGTGAAGGGGAGGGGCATGGGGTAGAGGCCCCTGCGCTTGTAGGTGTCGATGTAGTTGACCCCGATGGCCAAAAGGCGCACCAGGACCTCCCCTGGCCCAGGCTCGGGGACGGGGACCTCCTCCAGCCGCAAGACCTCGGGACCTCCCACTTGGTGTACCCGGACCGCCTTCATGGTGAGCCCCAGTTTACCCCTCAGAGGGCCCGCTGGTACTGGGGCGGGACCTCCGGGGCCACGCCCAAGGCCTGGGCGGCCCTTAAGGGGAAGTAGGGGTCCCGGAGGAGGACCCGGCCCAGAAGCACCAGATCGGCGCTTCCCGCCTGCAGGAGGGTTTCCGCCTGCTCGGGGGTGGTGATGAGGCCCACGGCCCCTGTCCTCAGGCCCACCTTCTTGCGCACCGCGTCGGCGAAGGGCACCTGGAAGCCGGGGGCCACGGGAACCTTCACCCCGGGCACCACGCCCCCGCTGGAGCAGTCCAAAAGGTCCACCCCCAGGGCCTTGAGCCTTGCCGCGAAGGCCAGGGTGTCCGTTAGGCCCCACCCCCCCTCGGCCCAGTCCGTGGCCGAGACCCGCACCAGGAGGGGAAGCTCCGGGGGCAGGGCCTCCCGCACCGCCTTTGCCACCTGCAGGGGAAAGCGCATGCACCCTNNNGGGAAGCTCCGGGGGCAGGGCCTCCCGCACCGCCTTTGCCACCTGCAGGGGAAAGCGCATGCACCCTTCCAGGCTTCCCCCGTAGGCGTCGGTGCGCTGGTTGGAGAGGGGGGAGAGGAAGGAGGAGAGCAGGTAGCCGTGGGCCATGTGGAGCTCGATCACCTGGAAGCCAGCTTCCAGGGCCCGCTTGGCGCCCTCCACGAAGGCCTCTAGGATCCTTTCCATCCCCGCCTCGTCCAGGGGCTCGGGCACCGGGTAGCCCTCGGCGAAGGGCAGGGGGCTTGGCCCCACCACCCGCCAGCCCAGGGGCTTCCCCCCCTCCCAGGGCCGGGCGGTCCCCGCCTTGCGCCCGGCGTGGGCCAGCTGGATCCCCGGCACCGCCCCCGCCTCCCGGATCCTCCGGGCGAGCTCCCTCAGGCCCGGGAGGTGCGCCTCAGACCAGATGCCGAGGTCATAGGGGCTGATGCGGCCCCAGGGCTCCACGGCGGTGGCCTCCACCAGGACCAGGCCCACGCCCCCCAGGGCCCGGGTGGGGTAGTGGAGGAGGTGCCACTCCGTTACCCGGCCTCCTTCTGTGGCCGAGTACTGGCACATGGGGGACATGGCCAGGCGGTTCTTGAGCCGAAGGGACCGCAGCTCCAGGGGGGTGAATAGGAGGGACATGGGTCCATTATGGCTGGGTAGGCCGGGAAAGGCTAAGGGTGCTGCCGGCCTTCAGGGATAGCGGGCAAGGTCCTTTCCTGGGGACGGGCTATCCTAGGCCAGGTGCGGGGCGCCGTGCACCCCTGGCGAAGGGGCGGCGGTTTGACCACGCCCAAACCCCAAGGGGACGCCAGACGAGGTCTACCCCGCCAAGCCTCCCCGGGGTAGACTGGTCCCATGGACCCCGGCCTCGGTCAAGGGCAAAGCCCTGGGCTTGCGGCCGCCTTCCGCCACGTGGAGCGCCTCCTCTTTGGCGACACGGAGCGCCCCGGCCTCACCCTCTACGATCTGGAGCGCCTGGTGGGCTACCCCGCCAGAGGGGATGGCCCCCTCGCCTACACCCTTCCCCGCACGAAGGCCCTTTCCGGGGTGCAGGGGGTGCGCCTCTACTACTACCCCCGGGACCCCCACCTGCAGCTCATCGTGGAGGTGGAGGACCTGGAAGGGGGAAAGCACCTCCGCCACTTTCGCTGGAACGGATTCACCTGGGAGGTGCCCGAAGGCGGCCGGGGGGACCTCGAGGCCACCGAAGAGGCCGCAGCACCGGTGCAGGTGGGGGAGGACTACTTCCTGGGCTACCCCCGGGAGGAGGCCTTGGAGCTGGAGCGGGAGGTGCGCAAGGGGGAGGCCATGGGGGCCAAATACCTCCAGTGCCCCCGCTGCGGCGCCCGGGTCTTCTACGCCCCCGCGGTGCGCCCCGCCGAGGTGGCCTGCCCCCGGTGCGGCAACCCCACCCTCCTCTTCAAGACCCTCTCCGGGGGCGAGCTGCCCAGAGACCCCCTCGAGGCCCTGGCCGAGGAGCAGCGGGCCCTGCGGCGGGCCCTGGAGGAGCTCCTGGCCTACCTGAGGCGCAAGCTCGGCCCCTAGCCTCCCGGCGGGCTCAGCGGAGGCGCTCTTCCAGCCACCCCCCGATGGCCAAGACCCGCCCGTCCTCCGCGTAGGGCCCCACCACCTGGAGCCCTATGGGGAGTCCCTCCACCTTGGCGAAGGGGAGGGTGAGGGCGGGTACCCCCAGGAGGCTGAAGGGCAGGGTGAGGGTGATGAAGGCCTCCCGGTGGCTCCTCCTGCCCGATTCCAGCTCCACCTCCTCCGTGCCCAGGGGGGGAGCGGGGAGGGGCTGGGCGGGGAGGAGGAGGGCGTCCACCCCCCGGAGGGCCTTCATCAGCTGGAGGCGTAGGGCCTCCCGCTCGGCCACCGCGTCCCGGTAGTCCTTCTCCGTGAGGGCGAGCCCCGCCAAAAGGGCCTCCCGCACCCCCGGGGAGAAGCCCTCCGGGTGTTCCTCCAGGGCTTTCTGGTGGATGCGGGCCGCCTCGTAGCGCACCAGGCGGGTGTAGACCTCGTAGACCCCGGGAAGGGGCAAGGCGACCTCCCGCACCTCGGCCCGGAGGCCGGGGAGGTCTTCCAGCAGGCGGGAAAAGGCCTTGCGCACCCCCACCCCGAGCCTTCCCTCCAGGAAGTCCAGGGGCACGCCCAAGGTGGGGTTCTGGGGGCCCTCCAGGGGGATGCCCTCCCCGGCCAGGATCTCCGTGAGGAAGTGGGCGTCCCGTACGCTTTTGGCGATGGGCCCCGCGTGGTCGGTGGAGCGCGAGAGGGGCAGGGCCCCTTCCAGGCTCACCCGGCCGAAGGAGGGCTTGAAGCCCACCACCCCGTTGAAGGCCGCGGGGATGCGGATGGAGCCCCCGGTATCCGTGCCCAAGGAGGCGAGGCCGATCCCCAGGGCCACGGCCACGGCGCTGCCGCTGCTGGAACCCCCGGCTTGGCGGCTGGGGTCGATGGCGTTCCGCACCGGGCCCGTCCAGGGGTTTTCCCCGGTGATGCCCAGGGCGATCTCGTGCATGTGGGTCTTGGCGAAGAGGAGGGCCCCGGCCTCCCGCAGGCGGCGCACCGCCGCCGCCTCCTCGGGCAGGGGGGGGAGGGGGGCCCGGGTCCCGGCGCGGGTGGGCATGCCCGACACGGGGAAGAGGTCCTTTACCGTGAGGGGCAGGCCGTGGAGGGGGCCCCGGGGCTGGCCCCTTCGGAGCTCCTCCGTGAGCCTCTGGGCCTCCGCCCGCGCCCCTTCCTCGTCCAGGTAGGCCAAGGCGTTGCGATCCTGGAAGGCCCGGGCCCGCTCCAGGGCCTCTTCCAAAAGGCTCAAAGGGGTGGCTTCTTCCCGCTCCAGAAGGGCTTTGGCCCCAATGAGGTCCATGCTCCATTATAAAAGCCCCAGGCGGGCCTTCCCCCAGGGGCGTTTGCCCCCCTCAGGCTAGGCGGAGGGGCTCCACCTCCACCGGGGTGCTGTGGAAGGTGCTCCCGCCCCCCAGGTCCGTGAGCCTTTCCGAGGTGAGGTGGTTGATCCCCTTGCCGTCCGGGGTCCACCCCTCCCACCAGGTGCCCTCCAGGACCACCGTGCCCGGGACGGGGGCCTCGGTCAGCTTCGCCTTCCGCACCACCTGGCCCCAAGGGGAGCGGATGTGGACCAAAGCCCCGTCCGTCACCCCCCGGGCCTCCGCGTCCAGGGGGTGGATGAGGAGGCGGGGCTCCCCCCCTTCCGCTTCCACCAGTTCCCGCACGTTCCCGTAGGTGGTGTTGAGGAAGCGGTGGGCCGGGGGGGTGAGGAGGATCAGGGGGTAGTCCGGCAGGGGCTCCGTGGGGATGACCTCCGGCGGGGGGCTGAAGCGCACGGGGCCTTGGGCGAAGGGCAGGAAGGGCTTGGGGAGGCGGAGCTTGGCGAAGCC
Source organism: Thermus thermamylovorans (assembly GCF_004307015.1). Classification (NCBI taxonomy): domain Bacteria; kingdom Thermotogati; phylum Deinococcota; class Deinococci; order Thermales; family Thermaceae; genus Thermus; species Thermus thermamylovorans. Next base: position 115,985 of record NZ_SIJL01000005.1, on the reverse strand, counting down.
CTCCCGTTTGAGCCTTTCCAGGCTGATCCCCTCCAGGTAGGGATGGTCCACATCCAGGAGGCTCCTGGCCACCGCTTCCGCCTCCCAGTAGAGGGTGGGCTCCTTTAGGCCAAGCCTCCTCGCCAGCTCCCGGAAGACCCAGGTGTTGGGCCGGGCCTTCCCTTCCGGTTCGGCCAGAGGTTCGTTCCAGGAGAGATAGTAGTGGCCGTAGCTGGTGTAGAGGTCCGGGTGTTCGTAGAAGAGGGTGGCGGGGAGGAGGTAGTCGGCGTAGCGGGCGGTTTCCGTCATCACCTGCTCCAGGACCACGGTGAGGAGGTCCTCCCGCAAAAGCCCTTCCTTGACCCTTCCCGTGTTCGGGGCCACCACCAGGGGGTTGCTGTTGAAGACGAAAAGGGCCCGGATGGGCGGGTCAAGGGCGGTGAGGGCGCTTGCCAGCTCGTTCATGTTCACCCGGCGCACCCGGGGGTTGGGCCGGAAGTAGCCCTCATGGGGGTGCTCCCCCTCCAGGAGGTGTCTTCCCCCCAGAAAGCGCTTGTTCAGGGGAAAGGCGCCGCTGGTGGAGAGCATGGCCCCGCACCCCGGGTGGCGCCAGGCCCCCAGGAGGGCGGGGAGGAGGATCACCGCCCTGAGGGCGTTCCCCCCGCCCGGGTGGCGGGTCATGCCGTAGCCCACCCGGAGGAAGACCCGTTTGGCCTCCCCCAGCTCCCGGGCTAGCCTTTCTATGGCCTCCTCCGGTACCCCGGTGAGGGCGCTGGCCCGCCTGGGCGTCCACCCCTCCGCCTCCTCCTGGAAGGCCTCCACCCCGGTGGCCGCCTCCTCCAGGTAGGCCCGGTCCACCAAGCCCTCCCGGAAGAGCACGTGGGCTAGGGCGTAGGCCAAGGCGGCGTCGGTGCCGGGGCGGAGCTTCAGGTGCTCATCGGCGAAGCGGCTCGTCAGGTTCTCGTAGGGGTCGATGTGGACCACCTTGGCCCCCCGCCTCCTCGCCGCCTTGAGGAAGGGGGTGAGGTGGCTGTTGGTGGAGAGGCTATTGATACCCCAAAGGAGGAGGTAGCGGACGTTTTCCGGGATCTCCTCGGGATCTGGGGCCAGGCGGGGCCCATAGGTCATCTCCCAGGCAGCGCTCCCCGCGCTGGAGCAGATGGTTTCCAGAAGCTCCGAGGCCCCGATGGCCCGGAAGAAGGCCAGGGGGTGCTGGTTCTCCACGAGGCCCATGGTGCCCGCGTAGTGGTAGGGGAGCACCGCCTCGCCCCCGTGGGCGTCCAGGATGGCCTTGAGCCTCTCGGCGATCCCGTCCAGGGCCTCCTCCCAGGAGATCCTCTCAAAACGGCCTTCCCCCTTCCGCCCCACCCGGCGCAAGGGGTAGAGGAGGCGCGCCTTTACCCTTTCCGGGTAGCGGTAGGTCTTGGCGCAGGCGTAGCCCCGGGTGAAGGGGTGGGCCGGGTCCCCTTCCACCCGCACGAGCCTCCCCCCCTCCAGGGTGAGGAGGAGGCTGCAGGCGTCGGGGCAGTCCAGGGGACAGGTGGCGCGGGCCTTCATGCCCCTTAGGATAGGGGAAGGTGCCGGGTATGGAGCCTTTGGAAACCCCTTTCTGGCGGAAGGGCCTCCAGGTGGCCGGGGTGGACGAGGCAGGAAGGGGGGCCTGGGCGGGGCCCATCGTGGTGGGGGCGGTGGTCCTGCCCCCCGGGGTCTACCCCTTCCGGGACTCCAAGCTCCTAGGGCCTGAGGAACGGGCGCGCCTGGCGGAGGCGGTGCGGCGGGTGGCCTTGGCCTTGGCCCTAGGGGTGGCGGAGGTGGCGGAGGTGGACCGCCTTGGGCCGCTTGGGGCCACCCTGCTGGCGGCGGAGCGGGCTTTGGCCCTTTTGAACCCCCCTCCGGAGGCGTTGGTCACCGACTACCTCCGGGTGGCCACCTCCCTGCCCCTGTTTGCCCCTCCCAGGGCGGACCGGCATAGCCCCAGCGTGGCCGCGGCCAGCATCCTGGCCAAGGTATACCGGGACCGCCTCATGGAGGAGCTGGACCACCTCTACCCCGGCTACGGCTTCGCCCGGCACAAGGGCTACGGCACCCCGGAGCACCGGGAGGCCCTGGCCCGCCTGGGGCCTTCCCCGGTCCACCGTAAGCGCTACGCCCCCGTGGCCCAGGCGGCCTTAAGGTTTCCTGAAGGGGGATAGGCGGGCTTTGGGCTAGGCTGGGGGAGGAGGTGCCCATGCGCCCGGTTCTGATCCTTATGGCGGGCCTCCTTTCCGCCTGCACCTTGACCCTGGAGGGGGTGAGCCTCACCTACCGCCTGGACCTCACCCCGGCCATCCTGCGCTTCGAGCCCGACCGGGGGGTGGGGGCCACCTACTTCGTGGGGGAGGAGGTGCGCTTCCTCCTCACCCTGGCCGCCCCAGGCTGGGTGACCCTTGTGGCCCGGGACCCGGACGGTTTCACCTACGAGTTCGACCGCCTCTACCTGGACCGGGGCACCCACCTGCTCCCCCCAGGGGCTTACCGCTACGCCCTCACCCCGCCCCGGGGCCTCCACCGGGTGCGGGCGGTCTACACCGATGCCCCTCCGGGCAGGGTGCGCTTGGAGGGGCGCTACGCCAACTGGGACGCGAGGCTTCGGGTCTACGTGGAGGCTTCCCGGGCCACCCGCCACCAGGTGGCAGAAACTTTCTTCTATGTCCGTTGAGGCTGCAAGAACATGCGCTCGGGGGCTTGCAGCCCCAGGGAGGCCCCGGGTATAATCCCTCCCGACCGCCAAGGAGGTCAAAACATGGATAGGCGTGGGTTTTTGAAGAAGGCAGGTATCGGCGTGGCCGCCAGCGCGGCTTTTGGCCCGGTCTTCGCCCAGGCCACCCCCACCGTCCGGTGGCGGCTCGCCAGCAGCTTCCCCCGGAGCCTGGACACCATCTACGGGGCGGCGGAGCTCTTCGCCGAGCGGGTTTCCGCCCTCACCGGCGGCCGCTTCCAGATCCGGCCCCACCAGGCGGGGGAGATCGTGCCCGGGCTCCAGGTGATGGACGCGGTGCAGGCGGGCACGGTGGAGATCGGCCACACCGCCAGCTACTACTACGTGGGCAAGGCCCAGGTCCTGGCCTTCGACACCTCGGTGCCCTTCGGCCTCACCGCCCGGCAGCAGAACGCCTGGATGTACTTCGGGGGCGGCATCGAGCTCTTCCGCCCCATCTTCGCCGACTTCGGCATCATCCAGTTCCCCGGGGGGAACACCGGGGCGCAGATGGGGGGCTGGTTCCGCCGCGAGATCCGCACCGTGGCCGACCTGCGGGGCCTCAAGATGCGCATCCCCGGCCCCGGGGGGCAGGTGATGAGCCGGCTCGGGGTGGTGCCCCAGGTGCTGGCGGGGGGTGACATCTACCCCGCCCTGGAGCGGGGCGTGGTGGACGCCGCCGAGTGGGTGGGTCCCTACGACGACGAGAAGCTCGGCTTCCACCGGGTGGCCCGCTTCTACTACTACCCCGGCTGGCATGAGCCCGGTCCCATGCTCTCCTTCTACATCAACCTCCGGGAATGGGGCCGCCTGCCCCGGGAGTACCAGCAGGCGGTCGAGGTGGCCGCCGCGGAGGCCAACCAGTGGATGCTGGCCAAGTACGACCAGGTGAACACCCAGGCCCTGCAACGGCTGGTGCGGGCCGGGGTGCAGCTGCGCCGCTGGTCCGCAGAGATCATGCGGGCCGCCCAGCAGGCCGCCTTCGCCTGGTACGAGGAGGAGGCGGCCAGGGACGCCACCTACCGCCGGGTCTACACCGCCTGGCGCAACTTCCGCCAGGAGCAGTACCGCTGGTTCAACGTGGCCGAGCTGGGCTACGCCAGCTACGCCTTCCCCAACCCCTAGGTCCGGCAAAGCCCCTGTCCCGGCCGGGCCAGGGCCCGGCCGGGGCGGGTTTGGGGTCCGCCTCGGGGGAGGCCCTGGGTATCACCGGGGCCCCCACGGGGACGAGGTCCCCGTGGGGTGGTATCACCACCCCAGGCCCCGGGCGAAGGCCAGGATGGGGTCCTTGAGGAGGTAGACCAGGAGGAGGACCAAAAGCTGCAGGCCGATGAAGGGGGCCCCCGAGATGTAGATGTCCCCGGTGCGCACCGAGGCCGGGGCCACGTTCCTCAGGTAGAAGAGGGCGAAGCCGAAGGGGGGGGTGAGGAAGGAGGTCTGCAGGTTCACCCCCACCAGGAGACCGAACCAGAGCTTGTCGATGCCTAGGGCCTCGGCCCCGATGGCCAGGAGGGGGAGGACGATGAAGGCGATCTCGAAGAAGTCGATGAAGAAGCCCAGGAGGAAGACCAGGACCATGACGAAGAGGACGAAGCCCGCCTCCCCCCCGGGGAGCCGGGTGAAGAAGCCCTCGATCCAGTAATCCCCGTCCACCGCCCGGAAGATCAGGCTGAAGAGGGTGGAGCCGATGAGGATGAAGATGACGAAGGCGGTGAGCTTGGCCGTGCTCTCCATGGCCCCGTAGAGGACGGGGAAGGAGAGCCTCCGGTTCAGGGCCGCCAGGACCAGGGCCCCCACCACCCCCATGGCCCCGGCCTCCGTGGGGGTGGCGATGCCCAGGAGCACCGTGCCCAGCACCAGGAAGATGAGGACCAAGGGGGGGACCATGGAGAGGAGGGCCCGCCGCAGGAGGGGGTTCCCCCGGATCCGCGGCAGGAGAACCAGGGTCCAAAGGGCCAGGGCCAGGAGGACCTCCAGGCCCTCCAGCCAGGCGGGCAGGCGCAGGAACTCCCCCAGCCGCCAGGCCCCCACCCCCACCAGGAGGTAGGAGAGGAGGGCGAAGACCGCCTCCCCCTCCCGGCCCGCCTCGGGCCGGGCCTCCGGGGGCAGGGCCGGGGCCCACTGGGGGCGGAAGAGGGCCACGTAGATCACGTAGAGGAAGTAGAGCCCCACGGTGAAGGCGGCGGGGATCAGGGCCGCCCGGTACATGTCCCCCACGCTCACCCCCAGCTGGTCGGCCATGACGATGAGGACCACGCTGGGGGGGACGATCTGGGCCAGGGTGGCCGAGCCCAGGATCACCCCGCTGGCGAAGCGGGGGTTGTAGCCGTACTTGAGCATGACGGGCAGGGAGATGAGCCCCATGGCCATGACGCTGGCGGCGACGACCCCGGTGGTGGCGGCCAGGATGGCCCCCACGAAGACCACGCTCAAGGCCAGCCCCCCCCGGAAGGGGCCGAAGAGCTTGCCCATGGTGTCCAAAAGGGCCTCGGCCAGGCCGCTCCGCTGCAGGATGATCCCCATGAAGGTGAAGAAGGGGATGGCCAGGAGGAGCTGGTTGGACATGATGCCGAAGATGCGGTCGGGCATGGCCCGGAGAAGCGGTGCAGGGAAGAGGTCCAGGGCGATGCCCAAAAAGCCGAAAACGATGCCCACCGCGCCTAGGGCGAAGGCCACGGGGTAGCCGGAGAGGAGGAAGAGGATCAGGGCCAGGAACATCAGGGGGGGCATGAGGGCGTAGAGGTCCACCCTACATCACCCCCTTCTCCTCCCCCGGCAGGGGGAGGTGCCCGGTGAGGAAGGCCACCCGCTTGATGAGCTCCGAGATTCCCTGGAGGAAGAGGAGGGCGAAGCCCAGGGGCAGGGCCAGCTTGATGGGCCAGCGGGGCAGGCCCCCCACGTCGGGGGACATCTCCCGGATGCTCCAGGAGGCCATGGCCCAGGGCCAGGCCAGGTAGATCACCCCCGCCGCCATGGGCAGGAGGAAGAGCACCGTGCCCACCACGTCGATCCAGGCCTGGGTCCTTTTGGAAAGGCGGCCGAAGACCAGGTCGATGCGCACGTGGGCGTTGTGCTTCAGGGCGTAGGCCCCCCCGAAGAGGAAGATGAGGCTGAACATGTACCACTGGGCCTCGAGGTAGGCGTTGGAGCTGTAGCTGAAGCCGTAGCGCATGAGGGCGTTGCCTGCGGAGAGGAGGGCTACCAGGAGCACCAGCCAGAGGACGACCCGCCCCACCCCCTCGGTCAAGGCGTCTATGCCCCGCGAAACCTGCAAGAGAATGCGCATTCCCAACCTCCTTGGCTAACCCGCACCATGCTACCCAGGGGCCGGTAGGGCGTCAACGCGGCCAGGGCAAGGGCCTCGCCCGGCTGGCCCCTTGGGGTTATGGGGCATATTCTCGCCCCCCTGGGCCCCTGAAGGCAAGGGGCTGCCTCACCGGGCCCGGCGGATGGGGGCCACCAGGAAGGCCCCCAGGAGGAAGAACCCCCCGGCCAGGAGGAAGAGGACCAGGTACCCCAGCCCCTCCTCCCGGGCGTTCAGGAGGTCCAAGGGCCGCCCGAAGGCCCCCGCCAGCACCTGGGGCACCACGATGGAGGTCTGCCACAGGCCCATGTCCGTGGCGTGGGCCTCGGGGTCCCGGAGGACATCGGCCACCAGGGCCCAGTCCACCGCCAGGTACACCCCGTAGAAGAGGCCGAAGAAGAGGGCCAGGCCCAGGAAGAGGTCGTAGCGGGGGAAGAGGAGGAGGAAGGGCATGAGGAGGCCCAGCCCCGCCCCCGAAAGGTAGATGAGGGGCTTGCGCCCGAGGCGGTCCGAGGCCCGCCCCGCGGGCAGGCTGGCCAGGGCCGCCCCCAGGGAGATGAGGAGGCCCAGGAGGGCCACCGCCTGGAAAGGCTCCTCGGTGAGGGTCCGGCCCAGGGCCTGGAAGGTCCGCACCGCGTCCGCCAGGTAGTACTGCAGGTAGGTCTGGGCCAGGTAGAAGCCCAGCATCACCAGGAAGCGGGTGAGGTAGACCAGGAGGAAGTCCCGGTCCCCCCAGGGGGCGGCCAGGGCGGTGAGGAGGGGCCTGGGGTTCCGGCGCGGAAGGCGGTCGGGGACCACCCGGGCGCTGGCCAGGGCCCCCAGGAGGTTCACCAGGGCCGCCAGGTGGGCCTGGGGGGCCAGGGGCAGGAGGAAGCCCACCACCCCCCCCAGCACCTGCCCGGACACCTGCAAGACCCCCATGTACCCCGCGGCCGTCCCCCGCTCTCCCCGGGGCACCAGGTCGGGGATGAGGGCCGAGTAGGGCCCGGTGGCCAGGTCGTCCCCCACCTGCAGGAGCAGGTAGGCCAGGAGGAGGAGGCCGTAGCTGGGGGCGTGGACCAGGAGGAGGAGGGCCGTGGCGGTGAGGAGGCTTCCCAGGAGCAAAAAGGGCCGCCGCCTTCCCAGGCGGTCCGAGAGGTAGCCCATGAGGGGCGGGCCCAGGATGGCCATCACCGCCCCCAGGGCGAAGAGGAAGCCGAGCCTCGAGGCCCGCTCCTCCGGGGGGGAGAGCTCCGCCACCTTGGCAGGGAGGATCACCAGGAGGACCAGGAACCACTTGAGGCTGGTGGCGAACCAGTAGGCGGAAAGGGCGAGGAACCACCCGGGGCCGCGGGGCATGGGCCCCACCTTACCAGAGCCCAGGCCCGCGGGCAGGTCCTTCCGGGACGGGCCCCCGCCCCCTTCCTCCGATATAATCCCTACCGTGCCCGTCCTCTGGCTTCGCGACCGCGCCCTGGACCTCTCCCGCCCCCGCCTCATGGGCGTCCTCAACCTCACCCCCGACTCCTTTTCCGACGGCGGCCTCTACCTGGATCCGGAACGGGCCCTGGAGCGGGCCAAGGCCCTGGTGGCCGAGGGGGCAGACCTCCTGGACCTGGGGGCCGAGTCCACCCGCCCGGGGGCGGAGCCCGTGCCCCTGGAGGAGGAGAAAAGGCGGCTCCTCCCTGTGTTGGAGGCTGTCCTGGGCCTGGGGGTGCCGGTGAGCGTGGACACCCGCAAACCCGAGGTGGCGGCGGAGGCCCTGAGGCTGGGGGCCCACCTCCTGAACGACGTGACGGGCCTCAGGGACGAGCGCATGGTGGCCCTTTGCGCCCGCTTTGGGGTGGCGGCGGTGGTCATGCACATGCCCGTCCCCGACCCGCGGGCCATGATGGCCCACGCCCGCTACCGGGACGTGGTGGCCGAGGTGCGGGCCTTCCTGGAGGCCCAGGCGGAGGGGGCCCTGAGGGCGGGGGTGCCCCAGGTGGTCCTGGACCCGGGCTTCGGCTTCGGGAAGCTCCTGGAGCACAACCTGGCCCTCCTCCGCCGCCTGGAGGCCATCGTGGGGCTGGGCCACCCGGTTCTGGTGGGGCTCTCCCGCAAGCGCACCATCGGGGAGCTCACGGGGGTGGAGGAGCCCCGGGAGCGGGTCCTGGGCTCCGTGGCCGCCCACCTCTACGCCGCCATGAAGGGGGCGAGGCTCCTTCGGGTCCACGACGTAAAGGCCCACCGGGAGGCCCTCTCCGTCTGGAACGCCCTTTGGGGGTAGCCGTGGGGGAGATCGCCCTTTTGGGCCTGGAGTTCTACGGCCACCACGGGGTGCGGCCCGAGGAGGGGCGGCTTGGGGCCCGGTTCGTGGTGGACCTCTGGCTCCAGGTGCCCTTCGAGGGCAAGGGGGACCGGCTGGAGGAGACCGTGGACTACGCCCAGGTCTACGCCCTGGTGGAGGCGGCGGTGCGCCGCCGACGGTTTTACCTGATCGAGGCCCTGGCCGACCACCTGGCGGAGGAGCTCCTCCGGGCCTTCCCCCGCCTTCAGGCGGTGCGGGTGCGGGTGCACAAGCCCCACGCCCCCATCCCCGGGGTCTTCCGCGACGTGTACGCGGAAACGGAGAGGAGGCGCTCCTAGAGGGCGTTTCCTCCCCTCATCTTGCGCTCATGGGAAGCCTGTGGTAGGATGACCCCGCCCGAAAGGGCAAAGCCGATAGCCCTATGCCCTCCCCACCGCTCATTGAGCGGTGGGCTATGAACTCCCTCACCCCCATGGGCTAAACTGAGGGGGCCCGGTGAAGGGGCGGGCCTGCGTATGGAAAGGGTGGCCATATTTATCGACGGCTCCAACCTCTACAAGGGGCTGGTGCAGCACCTGGGCTCGGACTACCGGCTGAACTTCATCGAGTTCATCACCCTCCTCACCGCGGGGCGGCGGCTTCTCAGGGCCTACTACTACAACGCCCCCCTGCCCCCGGAGGACCCCGCGGCCAAGGCCCACCAGAGCTTCCTCAACTACCTGAAGCGGGTTCCCTACGTGACCGTGCGCCTGGGCCGGCTGGAGCGCCGCACCGAGGGGTTCGTGGAAAAGGGGGTGGACATCCAAATCGCCATCGACATCCTGCGCCTGGCCTACGCGGACGCCTACGACGTGGCGGTTTTGGTCTCCGGGGACGGGGACTTCGCCGAGGTGGTGCGGGTGGTGCAGGACATGGGCAAGCAGGTGGAGAACACCACCTTCCACGCCCTCTCCTCCCACCGCCTGGCCCAGCAGGCGGACCGCTTCTACCCCCTGGACGACTTCCCCTGGGAGCGCCTCCGGGCGCAAAGCCTCCCCCAGGCCCCGGAAAGCGGGGAGTGACGCCACCCCCCGCGGGCTTCTTCCCCGGGGGGCCGCCTCACAGAATGGGGGCAAAGGGGCCTGCCCACGGCGTCCCTGGGGCCCCGTCGTGGCGCAGGCCACGACGGGGTGCTTAGAGCAGTTCCTCCGGGCGGAAGAAGAGGCCGATTTCCCGCTCGGCGTCCTCGAGGCTCGCCGAGCCGTGGACCACGTTTTCGTCGATGGTGGTGGCGAAGTCCCCGCGGAGGGTGCCGGGAAGGGCGTCCTTGGGGTGGGTGGCCCCCATCATCTTCCGCACCTCGGCCACCGCGCCCGGGCCCTCCAGGACCAGGGCCACCACCGGCCCCGAGGTGATGAAGCTCACCAGGCCGGGGAAGAAGGGCTTCTCCCGGTGCTCGGCGTAGTGCCTCTCCGCCAACTCCTGGGAGATGCGCATGAGCTTCAGGCCCACCAGGCGGAAGCCCTTGCGCTCAAAGCGGGCGAGGATCTCCCCCACCAGGCCGCGCCTGACCCCGTCGGGTTTCACCATCACGAAGGTGCGCTCCATACCCCTAGGAGTCTAGCAGGTCTAGGGCCGGAAGTAGCCCAGGAGGATATAGGCCACCACCACCACCCAGAGGAGGATGAGGAGGGCGTCCCGCCAGGCCACCCGGGGACGCCGCGCCTCGGGCTCCAGCACCTGGGTGGGCAGCTCCTCAGGCTCCTCCCCCAGTTTCAGGCGCACCGGCTGCCCCCCCGCCGCCTCCAGGGGGAGGGCGTAGGGCCGGGCCCCTTTGGGCAGCTCCTCGGGCAGGCGCACCACCAGGGCGCTCACGTTGTCGGGCCCCCCCCACTCGTTGGCCAGGGCCACCAGGCGGCGGGCGGCCTCCTCCGGGGGGAAGTTCTTCAGCACCTCCAGGAGGGTGCGGTCCTCCAGCACCCCGGAAAGCCCGTCGGTGCAGAGCAAGAAGGCGTCCCCGGGCTCCGCCTTGAGGCCCAGGAGGTCCACCCGGGCCTGGGGGAAGGAGCCCAGGGCGTTGGTGATCACGTTGCGCCAGCGGTGGGTCTTGGCCTCCTCGGGGGAGAGGAGGCCCTGGCGTACCCTCTCCGCCACCCAGGAGTGGTCCTCGGTGAGGAGGGCAAGCTCCCCCCGGCGCAGGAGGTAGGCCCGGGAGTCTCCCACGTGGGCGATCAGGGCATAGGGCAAATCCAAAAGGAGGCAGGTGGCGGTGGTGCCCATGCCCCGGTTCTCGGGACGCTGGGCCTCCAGGTAGATGGCCTCGTTGGCCCGCTCCAGGGCTTCCAGGAGGACCTTGGGGGAGGGGTCGGTCCCCTGCAGGTGGGCGAGGACGGTGTCCACTGCCAGCCGGGCCGCCACCTCCCCCGTGCGGTGCCCCCCCATCCCGTCCGCCACCACGAAGGCCCCGCCCCAGGGGGTGAGGGCGTAGCCCACCGCGTCCTCGTTCTTGGGACGTTTGCGGCCGGGGTGGGTTTCCAGGGCGAAGACCAGCCCGGGCACGGGGGGATTTTATACCACCCTACCCTGCCGCGGGCAGGGTGGGGGCCCCGGTGAGGGGGCGGGTGCGGCCTCCCTGTACGCGGTGTGGCCCGGCGGAAGGGGGGGATCGCCGCATAGCCTTGACGCATAGCGCATACCGCGGTAGCCTAAGGGTAAGCCCGGGCCCAAAAGCCCGGCGGTTTTGTTTTGGGAGGGCGCCATGCGCTTCGAACGAATCGCCCCCTACACCTACCGCATCCCCCGCCAGGGGAAGATGCGGGTGGATGCGGTGTTTTTCGCCTCGGAGGCGATTTTGCAGGACCTCGAGGGGGAAGGCTACGCCTCCTTGCAGCAGCTCATGAACGTGGCCACCCTGCCGGGGATCGTGGAGCCCGCCCTGGCCATGCCCGACATCCACTGGGGCTACGGCTTCCCCATCGGCGGGGTGGCGGCCTTCGACCCCGAGGCGGGGGGGGTGGTGAGCCCGGGAGGGGTGGGTTTTGACGTTAACTGTGGGGTACGCCTCCTCGCCTCCCACCTCACCCTGGAGGACCTCCTTCCCAGGCAGAAGGAACTCGCCGACGCCCTCTTTCGCCTGGTCCCCTCGGGGGTGGGGAGTGAGCGCAAGGACGTGCGCTTCAGCAAAAAGGAGCTCAAGGAGATCCTCAAGGAAGGGGCGGGCTGGCTCACGAGGCGGGGCTTCGGCTACCCGGAGGACCTGCGCTTCATCGAGTCCGAGGGCCGCCTCCCCTGGGCCAACCCCGACAAGGTTTCGGACAGGGCCTTTGAGCGGGGGGCTCCCCAGATCGGCACCCTGGGAAGCGGGAACCACTTCCTCGAGGTGCAGTACGTGGACGAGATCTACGACGGCGAGGTGGCGGAAGCCTTTGGGCTTTTCCCAAACCAGATCACCGTCCTCATCCACACGGGAAGCCGGGGCCTGGGCCACCAGGTCTGCCAGGACTACGTGGAGCGCTTCCTGAAGGCCGCCCCCCGCTACGGGATTGAGCTTGTGGACAAGCAGCTGGCCGCGGCCCCCATAAGGAGCCCCGAGGGGGAGGACTACCTCCAGGCCATGGCCGCCGCCGCCAACTTCGCCTTCGCCAACCGCCAGCTCATCGCCCACTTCGTGCGGGAGGCCTTTGAGGCCGTGGGTTACGCCCCCAAGGACCACGGCCTAAGGGTGCTCTACGACCTGGCCCACAACAACGCCAAGTTCGAGGAGCACGGGGGGAAGAGGGTCCTGGTCCACCGCAAGGGGGCCACCCGGGCCTTCGGCCCCGGCCACCCGGAGGTCCCCGCGGAGTACCGCAGGGTGGGCCAGCCCGTCCTGGTACCTGGGGACATGGGCCGCTACTCCTACGTGCTGGCGGGGACGGAAGGGGCCATGGCCCTTTCCTTTGGCAGTAGCTGCCATGGGGCCGGGCGCAAGATGAGCCGTCACCAGGCCAAGCGGGTGGCCCGGGAGCGCAACCTGGTGAAGGAGCTTGCGGAAAGGGGCATCCTGGTGCGGGCCGCCACCCGGGCCACGGTGGACGAGGAGATGCCCGAGGCCTACAAGGACGTCTCCGTGGTGGTGGAGGCGGTGCAGGGGGCGGGGATCGGGAGGAAGGTGGCCCGCCTGAGACCCCTCATCGTGGTGAAGGGCTAGGGGGCTTAGGGCCGTATCAGGGTGCTCTCACCCCCTTCTGCTTTCATGGGGAGATGAGGCGCCTCGCTTCCCTCCTCGGCCTTTGGGTCCTCTTCTCCCTTGGCCTCGGCCAGAGCCTCTTGCCCGCTGGGGCCTTTGGCCTCAGCTTCCGCGAGGAAGGGGGGGCCTGGGTGTACGAGGGGGCCGGGGTGCGGCTGGTCTATGTGCCCGGGGTGGGCTGGGCCGAGCCCCCAGACCCCTCCCTTCCCCTCCCGGACCGGGAGCGGGTGCCCCTGGAGGCCCTGAAACGCCTGGGATATTTCCAGGTTCCTGAGGCGGGGACACGTTTCGGGGTCCAGGGCCGGGCCTTCCGCCTGGTCCTGGACCTCCCTGCCCTCCACGGGGGCCCCGCCCAGGAGGGAGGGGGGAGGGAGCGCCTCTCCCTCCTCCTCCCCTACCTGGCCCCCGGGGCCCTTCAGGCCTCCTGGCCCCAGGGGGTGCAGGTCCAGACCCGTTTCCTCCCCGAGGGGACGGAACTTCGGCTGGAGGCCCCGGGCCGGCTCCTCCGCTACCGCCTCTTCCCCCTCCAGGACCCCCCCAGGCTGGTCCTGGACCTCTACCCCCTGGCCCCGGAGGTGGAGGAGGCCCTGGCCCCCGGGGTGCGCTACCGGGAGGTCTGGGCCTTCGCCCCCGAGCCCCTGAGGCTCTACCTGGTGGAGGCCGCAGGGGGCCGCCTCCTCCCCGTGGGCAGGCCCGGGGCCAGGGCCCTTCCCCGGGACCTGGCCCCGGGGGCCCTGGCGGTCCTCAACGGGGGGTACTTCGACCCGGCGAGCGGCACCCCCATCGGGCTTTGGGTGCAGGACGGGGTCACCGTCGCCTACCCCTTCGGCCGGGTGGCCCTCCTGTGGGAGGGCTTCCGCTTCTTCCTGGGCTTTCCCCAGTTTGAGGCCGTGGTGCGGGGACCGAGCGGGGAGCGGGTGCGGGTGGGGGTGAACGCCTCCAGGGCCCGCCACACCGCCCACACCGTCCCGGGCCCCGTGGGGCGGGAGGGGGAGGAGGTGGCCCTGGTGCGGGGGGACCGGGTGGAGGCCATCCTCCCCGCCCCCCAGGACCTCCCCCCGGGGGCCTGGGCCCTCACCTTCCCCCGGGGGGCCCCCCCCTTCCCCCTGCGGCCTGGGGACCCCCTGGGCCTCTACGGCCGCCTGGACCCCCCCTTCGCCTACGCCCTGGAGGGGGGGCCCCTCCTGGTGCGGGAGGGCCAGTACGCCTTCGACCCGGCACGGGAGAACTTCCGCGATCCCAGGCCCCTCCAGGCGGTGGCCCCCCAGGCGGCGGTGGCCTGGACCCGGGAAGGGAGGCTCTGGCTCCTCGTCTCCGAGCCCACCACCCCGGGGGTGCTGGCCCGGGCCCTCCTCTCCCTGGGGGCCTGGAACGCCCTCCGCATGGACGGGGGAGGCTCGGCCCAGCTCTGGGTTCGGGGCCAGCTCCGCAACCCCTACCAGGGCCCCCCCAGGCCCGTGGTGAGCGCCCTGGCCCTCTACGCCCCCTAGCGGGTGGCCCTCCCCGGGACCAGCTCCGCCAGGGCCTCCAGGAGGGCCTCCTGGGCCTCTTCCCGCTGGGCGGAAAGCCTTAGCCACTCGGGCAGGCCGAAGCTGGTGGCGTCCCGCACCCGGATGCCCCGCGCCCGCAGGGCCCGGGCCACCTCCGTGGCCCTGCCCACCCGCACCAGGAGGAAGTTGGCCGGGCTTTCCCGCACCTCGAGGCCCAGCCCCCGCAGCCCCCGGGCCAGCTCCCGGCGGAGGCGGTGGAGCTCCCCCCGCGCCCTCTCCAACCAGGCCCGGGCCCCGGGGTCCAGGTGGCCCAGGAGGAGGGCCTCCCCGTAGACGGAGACCGGCCAGGAGGGGGCCAGGTTCTGGAAGCGATCCAGGTCCAGGGGGGCGAGAAGGTAGCCCGCCCGCACCCCGGTGAGGCCGTGGGCCTTGTTGGGGCTATAGAGCCGCCAGGCCCTCGGGGGCAGGGGAAGGGGGGCCTCCAGGAGCTCGTAGTAGGCCAGGTCCAGGACCAAGGCCCCCCCGGCCCGTTCCGCCGCCTCCTGCAAGAAGGGGTAGACCTCCCCCGTGGGGTTGTTGGGCACGCAGAGAAAGGCCAGGGAACTCCGGGGCAGGAGCCTCAGGAACTCCTCGGGGCTTCGGGCCTCCCAGAGGGGCAGGTCCAGGGCCCTGGCCGCCCGGGCGTACTCGCTGAAGGTGGGGGGAAGGAGGAGGAGGGGGCCCCGCAGGTAGCCCCAGCGGGCCAGGCGGTGGATGAGCTCGCTGGTCCCCGTGCCCACGGCCACCTGGGCCTCCGGCACCCCGTGGGCCTCGGCCAGGGCCCGGCGGAGCCCGCGGTACAGGGGGTCGGGGTAGCGGCTGGGGTCGGCCCGGCGCAGGTATTCCAGGATCACCGGGTTGGGCCCCAGGGCGTTGGCGTTGGTGGAGAAGTCGTAAAGGGGTTCGGGGCCCCCATCCGGCCCCCCGTGGATGGGCTTGAGCACGTCGTCGATCACATCCTCCATCCTAAGCCCCCGCGGGGGAAAAACCTTGGCCTGGGCTATGGAGCCCTACCCCCGCCCCGCCAGGGCCGTGAGGACGCCCAGGAGCAGGCCGAGGCCGTACCCCACCCCTCCCGCGGCCCACAGGCCCCGCCGCAGCGCCTCCCCCGTGGGGGAGGGAAAGCGGGGGTTCAGGGCGTAGGCTCCCCGCTTGCGCAGGCGCACCCCGAGCCTCAGGGCCAGGGCGGCCATGGGGTAGCCGGCGTTGGGGGAGGGGGTCTTGCGGGCCTCCCGCAGGAGGCGGGGCCAAAGCCCCACGGGGCAGAGGAGGAGGCCCGTAAGCCTGGCGGGGAGGAGGTTCAGGAGGTCGTCCGCCCGGGCGGCGAAGGCCCCCCGGGCCCCGTGCTCCGGGTAGCCCCACATGGCGTCCGCGGTGTTGGCGTAGCGGTAGAGGGCGGCCCCCGCCAGGCCGAAGAGGGCGTAGTAGAGGAGGGGGGCGAGGAGGCTATCCGAGAGGTTTTCCGCAAGGCTTTCCAGGGCCGCCTCCCGCACCTCCTCGGGGGAGAGGCCCTCCGTGGGGCGGCTCACGATGCGGGAAAGCCGCCTCCGGGCGGCCTCGAGGTCCTCCCCCAGGGCCCTCTCCACCGCGGCCACCTCCTCCAGGAGCATCCGCAGGCTGAAGAGGGGCTTGAGGAGGAG
Source organism: Thermus thermamylovorans (assembly GCF_004307015.1). Taxonomy (NCBI): domain Bacteria; kingdom Thermotogati; phylum Deinococcota; class Deinococci; order Thermales; family Thermaceae; genus Thermus; species Thermus thermamylovorans. The sequence goes on along the minus strand of NZ_SIJL01000005.1, from coordinate 100,320 downwards.
GCCCAAAGCCACCCAGCCCCAGGCCAGGGGCCTGAGGAGGAGGTCCAGGAGGAGGGCGGGCAAGGCGAAGAGGAAGGCCCCCAGGGCCCAGTAGAGGGCCCCGGACCCGAACCCCCGCACCCGGGGCCAGGCCCAGGAGAGGTACCGCCCCATGAGGACCACGGGGTGGAACCGGGCCGGGGGCTCCCCCAGGAGGCCGTCCAGGAGGAGGGCCAGGAGGAGGCTCACGGGCTTGGGGCCACCCGGTCCAGAACCCGCCTCGGCCAGTCCACCACCACCCCGCTTCCCGGGGCCACGAGGCCGTCCTCCCCCAGGGCCCTTAGGGCGGCCCGGATGACGCCGCCGTGGGTGAAGAGGAGGGCCGGGCCTGTGAGGCCTTCCAGGAAGCGCAAGACCCTTCCCTGGAAACCCTCGAGGCTCTCCCCTTCTGGGGGATGGAAGCCTTGGAAGCGGAGGAGGGCTTCCTTGTGCTGGGGTTCAAGCCCTTCCCAAAGGGCACCCTCCAAAACCCCGAAGTGGATTTCCCTCAGGGCTTGGGTGGGTACGGGCTGGAAGCCCGCCAGAAGCGCGGTTTGCAGGGCCCGCTTCAGATCGGAACTGTAGGCGGGTAGAGGGGGGAGGTTGCCCTTGAGGGCCCGGGCCTGGGCCTCCCCCAGGGGGGTGAGGGGGAGGTCCGTCCAGCCCAGAAGCCTCCCCTCCCGGTTCCAGAGGGTCTCCCCGTGGCGCACCAGCCAGAGCTCCATGCCAAGAGCGTATACTCCTTCCCATATGGAGCGCCAGGAGGCTTTGCGGGCGGCCCGGGAGCGGATGGGGAGGCTCACCAAACCCCCCCGTTCCCTGGGCCACCTGGAGGAGGTGGCCCTGAGGCTTGCCGCCCTCCAGGGAAGGGTCCAGCCGGAGCTGGGCCCCGGGGCGGTGGTGGTGGCCGCCGCCGACCACGGGGTGGCGGCGGAGGGGGTCTCCGCCTACCCCCAGGAGGTCACCTATCAGATGGTGCTCAACTTCCTCCGGGGCGGGGCGGCCATCAACCGCTTCGCCGAGGTGGCCGATTGCCGGGTGTACGTCCTGGACGTGGGGGTGAAGGGGGAGCTGCCCCACCACCCCCGGCTCCTCGGGGCCAAAGTACGGGAGGGAACGGGCAACCTGGCCCGGGAGGCGGCCATGACCCTTGAGGAGGCGGAAAGGGCCCTCCAGGCGGGCCGGGAAGCCGCCCGGCGGGCCATCGCGGAAGGGGCCACCCTCTTGGCCGCCGGGGACATGGGCATCGGGAACACCACCGCCGCGGCCGCCCTCACCGCCGCCCTCCTGGGCCTCCCCCCGGAGAGGGTGGTGGGCCGGGGCACGGGGGTGGGGGAGGAGGGCCTAAAGCGCAAGCGGGAGGCGGTGGCGAAGGCCCTCGCCCGCCTGCGCCCGGGGATGGCGCCTTTGGAGGTGGCCGCGGAGGTGGGGGGCTTGGAGCTTTTGGCCATCGCCGGGGTGTACCTGGAGGGGTACCGGGCGGGGCTTCCCCTGGTCCTGGACGGGTTTCCCGTCTCCGCCGGGGCCCTTTTGGCCTGGCGGCTGGAGCCTGGCCTAAAGGAAAACCTCTTCGCCGGCCACCTCTCCCGGGAGCCCGGGCACCGCCCCATCCTGGAGGCCCTGGACCTCCGGCCCCTTCTGGACCTGGACCTGGCCCTGGGGGAGGGGACGGGGGCGGTGCTGGCCATGCCCCTCCTCCGGGCCGCGGCCCGCATCCTGCACATGGCCACCTTCGAGGAGGCAGGGGTTTCCGACCGCCTCTAGTCCATGTGGCGGACCCTGCGCCTGGCCCTGGCCCTCCTCACCGTCTTCCCCTTGGCTCCCAAGGAGGCCCGCCCCGAGGAGTTCCGCCAAACCACCCCCTTCTTCCCCCTGGCGGGCTACGCCCTGGGGCTTCCCCTCGCCCTCCTGGCCATCCTCCCCCTCCCCGAGGGGCTCTTCGCCGCCCTGGCCCTGGCCCTCCTCCTCGGCCTCACGGGCTTCCTGCACCTGGATGGCCTTCTGGACGTCGCCGATGCCCTTCTCGGGGCAAGGCCCAGGGAGGAGCGGCTCCGCCTCCTCAAGGACCCCCACCTGGGGGCCTTCGCCTTCGGGGTAGGGGGGCTCTACCTCCTCCTCCTCTGGCAGGCCCTGGCCCTGGCCCGGGAGCCTCTCTTCCTCCTCCTCCTGCCCGGGTTCGCCCGCTTCGCCATCCTCCTCTTCCTCCACCGCTACCCCCTCCTGGGCCCGGGCATGGCGGGGCTTGTCCGCGGGGGGCCCTGGGCCTGGGGTCTCCTTTTCGCCTGGCCCTTTCCCGCCCTCTACCCCTTGCCCGCCCTCCTGGTCCTCCTCGCGGCCTGGGGGGTGGCCCACCTGGCGGCGCGGAGGCTTGGGGGGCTGAATGGGGACGTGCTGGGGGCCATGATCGCCCTTTCGGAGCTTGCCGGCCTGCTAGGCTATGCCCTATGGAAAGCCCCAGGCGGGTGAAGCCCTACGCCAAGCCGGAAGGGGAAAGGCGGGGCCTCCTTTTGGTCTACACGGGGGACGGGAAGGGGAAGAGCACCGCCGCCTTCGGCCTGGCCCTGAGGGCCCACGGGCGGGGGCTTAGGGTGCGCGTCTTCCAGTTCCTCAAGCACCAGGGGGCCCGCTTCGGGGAGCACCGGGCCTTTGAGGCCTTGGGCATCCCCATCGAGGGCCTGGGGGATGGCTTCACCTGGAAAAGCCGCGACCTCGAGGCCTCCGCCCTCCTGGCCCGGGAGGGGTGGGAACGGGCCAAGGCGGCCCTCCTCTCCGGGGATTGGGATCTGGTGGTCCTGGACGAGGCCACCTACCCCCTGCGCTACGGCTGGATCCCCTTGGAGGAGTTTTTGGAAGCCTTGGGAAGCCGCCCCCGGCACGTGCACGTGGTGGTCACGGGCCGGGGGGCTCCGGAGGCGCTTTTGGCCCTGGCGGACACCGTCACCGAGATGCGCAAGGTGAAGCACGCCTTCGACCAGGGGGTGCCCGCCCAGCGGGGGATCGAGCACTGAGGCCCCCCTTGCCCATGGCGGGGAGAGGGGGGTTACAGCGCGGAGTGGGCCCTCCAGGTATCCTGGGGCCATGCGCTACCCCGTGACCCCCGACGGGCGCTACTTCGTGGCCCAGGGGAGGCTTTGGCGGTGCACGGACCCCAGGCTCTCCCCGGAGGAGCGGGCCTTTTGGGTGCGGGAGCTCATGCGGGCCCGCCGGGCGGTGCGGGAGGCCCGGCGCCGGGGGGACGGGGAGGCCCTGCGGGCGGCCCGGGAGGCGGTGGACCGGGCCAAGCGGGCCCTGGGGGAGCGGGGGACGCCCTGGTGGGGCGAGGGCCCGGACTGGACGGGCCGGCGGGTGGAGGCCACCCCCTACCGGGACTGGTGGCGTAGCCTGGGAGGGGATGAAGCTCCCTAGGCTCCTCCTCGCCGCCCCCCACTCGGGGGCGGGGAAGACCACGGTGGCCCTGGCCCTCCTCCTGGCCCTGAGGGAGCGGGGCCTTAAGGTGCAGCCCTTCAAAGTGGGGCCGGACTACCTGGACCCCACCCACCTGGAGGCTGCGGCGGGGAGGAGGCCCTACAACCTGGACGGCTTCTTCCTGGAGGAGACGGGCCTCCTCGCCCTCTTCGGGCACGGAGCCCGGGGAGCGGACCTGGCCCTCCTCGAGGGGGTCATGGGCCTCTTCGACGGGAAGGACCCCCAGGGCCGGGTGGGCTCCACCGCCCAGGTGGCCAGGCTCCTAAAGGCCCCCGTGGTCCTGGTGGTGGACGCCTCCGCCATGGCGGGCTCCATCGCCCCCTTGGCCAAGGGGTTCAGGGAATACGACCCGAGGGTCCAGGTGGTGGGGGTTTTCGCCAACCGGGTGGGCTCCGAGGGGCACGCGGCCCTCCTGCGGGAGGCCCTGGCCCCCCTGGGCCTGCCCCTTCTGGGCTGGCTCCCCCAGGACCCGGCCCTGGGGATGCCGGAGAGGCACCTGGGCCTGGTCCTGGCGGGGGAGGTGCGCCCGCCCCTCTTGGCCCTCCGGCGCGCCTTGCGGGTGGACCTGGAGGCCCTCCTCCGCCTGGCCCAGGCTGCCCCGCCCCTCCCCGGGGTTCCCCCCTTCCTGCCGGAAAGGCGCCCGCCCCGGGTCCGGGTGGCCTACGCCTGGGATGCGGCCTTCCGCTTCTACTACCCGGAGGCCCTGGAGCTTCTGGAGGCCCTGGGGGCGGAGCTCCTGCCCTTCAGCCCCCTGGAGGACGAGACCCTGCCCCAGGCCCAGGCCCTCCTCCTGGGGGGCGGGTACCCGGAGCTCCACGCGGAGAGGCTGGCGGAAAACCGGGCCCTGAGGGAGGCCATCCGCCGCTTTCCCGGGCCCATGGTGGCGGAGTGCGGGGGCTACATGTACCTGGCCCAGGGGCTTTGGGTGGGGGAGAGGTTTTACCCCATGGTGGGCCGGGTTCCCGGGGAGGCGCGGATGGCGGAGAGGCCCGTTCTGGGCTACCGGGAGGTGGCGGCCCTCGGGGATAGCCCCGTGGCCCGGAAGGGGGAGGTCTACCGGGGCCACGAGTTCCACTACGCCCGGCTTCCCCCCTCCCCGCGCCCCGCCTGGCGGCGGGTGGGGGGAGAGGAGGTGGAGGGGTACGCGGACGGCCGGGTCCTGGCCAGCTTCGTCCACCTCTACCTGCCCGCAAGGCCGAAAGGGGCCAGGAGACTTCTTGCCTGGGCGGGTGGCCCTCGAGGTCCCCGGGGCGGTTAGGCCCTTTAGGAGCGCCTACACCCCTTCCTGGAGGAGGGGAAGGAGTTCTGGCCGCACCAGCTCGGGGGGCGGGGCCTTGCCTTCTCTCAGCAGGGACCGCACCTTGGTCATGCTGATGGAGGTCCGCCTTCCCCGGTGGTGGTCGGGGCAGGTCTTTTCCGAAGCCATTCCGCCGCAGAGGGGGCAGTGGAAGACAGCCCCTACCTTCACGATCTCGATCCCCAGGGGGGGAAGCTGGTCAAAGATGCGGTGGGCGGCGTAAGGGTCGTAGAACTCCCCCACGCCCGCATGGTCGCGGCCCACCAAGAAGTGGGTGGCCCCGAAGTTCTTGCGCACCAGGGCGTGGAAGACCGCCTCCTTGGGCCCGGCGTAGCGCATAGGGGTAGCGAGGCCGAAGAGGGCTACCCGGTCCCGGGGCAGGAATCCCTCAACGAGGGCCTGGTAAGCCTTCACGATAATTTCCGTGGGGAAGTCGTCCTCCTTTTTGGCCCCCAGGATGGGGTGGACCAGGACCCCATCGGCTAGCTCCAGGCCTAGCCGGATCAGGTACTCGTGGGCCCGGTGAGGGGCGTTGCGGGTCTGGAAGGCCACTACCCGCCGCCACCCCATTTTCCGGGAAAAGGTCCGCACCTCCTCCGGGGTCTTTTCCAGGGCCCCTCGAGGCCTCCACCTCAGGACCTCTACCCTGCCCCCTACGGCATAGGCCCCCTTGGCGTAGAGCCTCCTGACCCCGGGGTGTGCATCGCTTTCCGTGCCAAAGACCCTGCGGGCTAGGCCCCTTAGGTCCAGCTCGTAGGCGTCTTCCACCTGGAGGACGGCCACCGCGTTTCCTCCGTGCACCAAGACCACCCGGTCCTCCTTGCCCACCCGGGGCTTCTCCCGGAGCTGGAGGAGGATGGGAATGGTCCAGACTTCCCCTGAAGGAAGCCGCATCTCATAGGCTACGGATAAGGTTTCCTCCTGAGTCAAAAAGCCCTGCAGGGGGTGGAAGGCTCCCGTGGCCAGGTTCTCCAGGTCTAGCCTCTCGTCCTCACCGATGGGGATCTGGGGTAGGGTTTCCCTCATGGCGACACCTCCTCGATGGCTAAAGCCCGTGCGCTCCCCACCTCGGCAAAAACCTCCGCCACCTTCCCAATGACCCAAACCGCGGGGGAGGCCACCTTCACCTTCCCCTCCGCTACCTCCCGCAGGTCAGCCTTTAACCGGCGCTCCTTGGGGGAGGTGGCCCTTTCCACAAACACGCTGGGTTCTTCGGGGCTCCTCCCAAGCCGCATGAGCTCCTGAGCGATCCAAGCCCGCCTTTTCACCCCCATGAGGACCACCAGGGTGGGCACCTGGGCAAAGGGGCGGAGGTCCGGGTAGGCCCCGCCTGCCAGGACACCGGGGACCACGGCGAAACCCGAACTCAGGCCTCGGTGGGTGAGGGGAAGCCCCGTGGCCAAGACGCTGCTCACCCCCGGGACTACCTCGACCCCTATCCCGTGGGCGGCCAGGAAGAGGGCCTCCTCGCCCCCTCTTCCAAAGACCAAGGGGTCCCCGCCCTTAAGCCGGACCACGAAGGGGTAGGCCTGGGCATAGCGGAGCAGCAGGCGGTGGATGGCCTCCTGCACCCCGCTTTCCCCTTCTTCCTTGCCCACGTCCACCCACTTCCCCCTTATCAGGGAGAGGATCCTTTCATCCACCAGCCGATCGTGGAGGACCACGGGGGCTCCCCTCAGGAGCCGATGGGCCTTAAGGGTGAGGAGCTCGGGGTCCCCGGGGCCGGCGCCTACCAGATAGACCTTAGCCATACGCTCCCTCCGCGGTAGGCCAGCTGGCTCCCCACCAGCAGAAGCCAGAGGAGGAGGGCCACCCTGAGGGGTTTTGGGGGGAGCCAGGCGGAGAGGAAAGCGCCCAGAGAGGCCCCCAGTAGGCCGCCCAGAACTAGGGGAAGGAGGAGTTCTGAGTGCACGTGGCCGAAGCCCAGGTGTATCCCGCCGCCCAGGAGGGCCAGGAGCTGGCCGAAGAGGAGGATCGTGCCCACCACCTGTCGGGGGGGAAGCCGGGTGGTGTGAAGGAGGAGGAGGTTGCCCAAGGACCCGGTCCCCCCGGAGGAGAAGCCCGTGATAAGGCCGATCCCCAAGGCCGCGGGCGGGAGAAGGTGTAGGCGCTCCCGCACCTTCCGCCCGCGAAGGCTTCCCAGAAGCCCCAGGCCCGCGGAGAGGGCCACGGTGAGCCCCACCAGGAGAAGGACCAGGTCCCGCGCCTCCCGGAAGGCGGCCAGGGCCAAGGCCCCCAGCAGGGCTCCAGGCCCGCCCCCCAGGAGGAGCAGCCCGAGGGCCCGCCGGTCCACCCCTCCCCGGAGGAGGTAGACCCCCGAGGCGGGCACCTTGATGAGGGCTCCGAAGAGGAGGGCGGTGCCCACGGCCACTTCGGGGGGCAGGCCCAGGAGGAGGATGAGGAGGGGAGCGGTGAGGGTGCCCTGGCCCACCCCTGTGACCCCGATGGCCAAGGCGATGAGGAAGCCCAGGAGAAAGGCCATCTACCCCTCCTTAGCGTGCAGGTGGATGCCGCACTCCAGCTTGCCCTTGCCCGCCCAGCGGCCGGAGCGGGCATCCTGGGGATCCAACGGCTTGGCCGTACAGGGAGCGCAGCCGATGGAGAGGTAACCCTGGTCGTAAAGGGGTAGGTGGGGCAGATCGGCCACGGCCAGGTAGGCGAAGACCTCCTTCAGGGTCCAGTCGTAAAGGGGGCTCACCTTTTGCAGCCGGTGGCCGCTTTGCAGGATAGCCTCCTCCACGGGCTTTAGGTGGGCCCGGGTAGGGGATTGCTCCCGCCGGAGACCGGTAAACCAGGCGTCGTAGCCCTCCAGGGCCTGGAAGAGGGGCTCTACCTTGCGGATCTGGCAGCAGCGGGTGGGGTCAGTCTCGTAGAGCTTCCCGTAAAGGCGTTCTTGCTCTTCCTTGGAAAGGCTTGGGGTTAAGTTTATGACGTAGAAACCCAACCGCTCCTTAAGCGCATCCCGGTAAGCGTAGACCTCGGGGAAGTGGTAGCCGGTGTCCAGGAAGAGGACAGGGATATCCGGCCTTTCCCTTAGGAGAAGGTGGAGAACCACCACGTCCTCTGCCTGAAAGCTGCAGGTGAAGCAGGGACGGGTGCAGGTGACCAGCGCCTCCCGTATGATGGTTTTTGCTCCTTCTACCTTGTCCATACGCAAACCTCCCTCAGGGCTTCCTCCGCCTCCGCCTGGGCCCTACGGAGGCCTCCTATGGGGTCTAGGTCCAGCTGGTGGAGGGCCAGGTCCACGATGCGATACCAAAGCCGCCTGCGCTCTTCAAAGTCGGGGATTGCCGCGAGCGTGGGCCTTAGGGTGCGCAGGTAGGCCACGAGCTCCTTGTATTCCGGGCCCAAGAGCTTCTGCAGGCGCTCCTTAAGCCGTACCGCCAAGGCGGGGGCGGCGCCGGAGGTGGAAAGGGCCAGCACCAGTTCTCCTCGGCGCACCACAGCGGGAAGGATGGCGGTGGCGTTTTCCGGGTCGTCCACGGCTACCAAAAACACCCTTCGTCTCTCCGCCTCCACCTTGACCTGAGGGTGGATGGCCTTGTCCCTGGGGTGGCTCACCACCAGGTAAAAGCCCTCTAGATCCCCTTCCCGGTAACCCCGGGGAATCCAGCGGATCCTGCCCTCCTCGGCGAGGCCAGCCAGGTTCCAGCGGTCCGCGTCCCTTGCTTCGGCTAGGACCGTTACCTTGGCCTGGGCCTCGAGGAGGCTTGTGAGCTTCGCCCCCGTTTCCGGCCCCCCAGCGATGAGGAGAACGGGTCTATCCCTTAGGTCCAGCATCAGGGGAAAGTAGGTCATGCCGCCCCTCGTATTGAGCGCAAAAACCCCTGAAGCGTGCTTCCCAAGCGTTCCTTTTCATCCACGTAAAAGGGTCTTACCCCCCATTCCCTCAGGGCGTCGGCGGTAACCCGGCCCACGGCCAAGGCCCTCACCTCACCGTTTAAAGTCTGCCTTAGCGCCCCCGGGTCCTCCGCCTCCTCCAAGAGGAACTCCACCTGGATGGCGGCCACAAAGGCCACCGCATCCACCTGGTGGGAGAGGATAGCCTTTTCCAAGAGGCGGATTCCCTGGATATCGGGCAGGTGGCGGTAGGGCATGAGGGAGAGGACCCGGTAGCCCCTTTTCTCCAAGACCTGCTCCAGAGCAGGTAAGGGCTTGCCGTAAAGCTGCAGGGCCGCTACCCCTGGCCCTTGGGGCAGGAGGGGGAGGAGGCTTGGCGTGGTTCCGTCCCCTACCCCATGAGGGGGAAGCCCTAGGTCCCTGAGCGCCCGAGCGGCCTTGGCCCCCCGGGCCAGGCGTAGGGCTTTTTCCAGGCTTCCCTTTAAGTCCAGTCCTAGAATCCGCCCTCCTTCCATCAGTTCTCTTACCCCAACCCCTGTGGTGGCCACGAAGAGGTCCACCCCCCCTTTCAGCTGCCGGAGGTGGTCCTGGTACTCGGGGACGGGCACCCTCTCCGTGGCCTGTACGGGGAAGAGAAGGGGGGTGAGGCCCAGCTTTTCCGCTAGGGCTTTGAACTCTTCCTTCCTCCTAAGCCCGGCATAGGCGATGCGCATGCCTAACCTCCCTTACACCGCGCACTCCCCACGGCCCAGCCGCACCCGGAAGGCCTCTCCTTCCGCCCCTAGGTCCTGGTAATACTCCGGGGCTTCCTCGTAGGAGGGGATGCTTTGGAGATCTTCAAGGAGAGGCTTGAAAGAGGCCACTCCCACCCGGTCCAAAAAGGCCTGGAAGCTTTCCCCCTGCTGCCGCTCCTCCTGGTAGCGCCTCAGGATCCTCTCCACCGCCTCGGGAGTGCGCCGGGCAGGGATGCGGGCCACCACCTGGCCGAAGCGCGCCTCCCCTTCCCGTGTCCCCCCGCCCAGGAGCAGGGTGTAGTGGGGCACCTCCCGTTCCTCCACTTTGCGGCTTGCCCCGTAGAAGCCGATGTCCGCGATGTGGTGCTGGCCGCAGGCGTTGGGGCAGCCGGAGATCTTCAGGCTCAGGGGGCGCACCGCAGGGTCGCGGGCCAAGGGCAAGGTGGAAAGGTGCGCCTCCAGGGCCTGGGCTAACCCTCGGGAGTGGGTGATGGCCAGGTTACAGGTGTCGGCTCCAGGGCATCGGGTAATGTCCAAGAGGGTGTGGGCCTGGGGGTGGGCCAAGCCTGCCTGCAAAAGGGACTCGTATAACCCCCCCAAGGCTTCCTCAGGCACGAAGCGCAAGAGGAGGTTCTGGCTGATAGCGCTTCGCACCTCGGCCGCGTAGGTTTCGGCGATCTCGGCCAGGGCCCTTAGGCCCTCCGGGGTGATGTCCCCCAGGGGTAGGCGCATAAGGACCGTATAAAAGCCCGCCTGCTTTTGGCGGAAAAGGTTGGTGCGGCGCCACTCGTCAAACCCCGGGGCGAAGGAGAAGGGCTTCCGCGGTAGGGAAGGAAGGGCGGGGGATGGGGGATCCTGGGGGGGTTGCCAGGCCTTGAGGTCCTCGCCGCTGGCGGTGAGCTTAACCAGCCGCCTTTCCTCTCGCACCGCTTCCCGGAAGGCGGCGATGCCCCACCGCTTCACCAGGAATTTGAGCCGGGCCTGGGTGAGCACCTTACGGTTGCCGTAGCGGTCGAAGAGCCGGAGGATGGCCAGCATGGTGGGGAGGAGCTCCTCCTCGGGGGTGAAGGGCTCTAAGAGCTCCGCGCTCATGGGGGCAGCTCCGAGCCCACCGCCCACATAGAGGCGGAAGCCCCTCCGCTCCCCTTCCTTGGCCGCCACCACGCCGATGTCGTGGATGGAAGTGCGGGCGTGGTCCGTGGCGCACCCTTCGAAGGCGATCTTGAACTTGCGGGGCAGGTTCTGGCCCACCGGGTGGCGGAGGAAGTAGCGGTAGGCGACCTCTGCGTAAGGGGTTACGTCAAAGGGTTCCTCCGGGGAGACACCGGCGAAGGGGCAGCAGGTGATGGCCCGGATGGAGTGACCGCAAGCTTCCCGGGTGGTGAGGCCCACGGTGTTGACCGCACGGAGGACCTTGGGTACGTCCTGGCGGTGCACGTGGTGGAGCTGGACCGCCTGACGGGTGGTCACGTGGGCCAACCGGTTTTCCGTGTAACGCTCGGCCACGTCGGCCAGAACCCTCAGGGCCTCGGTGCTGACCCGCCCCACAGGAAGCTTGATCCGGATCATGTGGTGTTCGGGTCTGCCCCGGATGCCGTAAATCCCGTTTTTCAGCCGGAAGACCCGGAAGTCCTCGGGGTCCTCCTCCCCCGCCTCGAGGCGGGCGATCATGGCCTCCAGATGCCGGATTTCGGCTTCCACTTCAGCGCTCAGCCCTGCCATCCTGCCTCCTTTCCCCCTCTCCGGGGATTGCCGGGGATGATATACCATTGAGCCTATGAAAGTCAAGGGTATGTAGCAGGGCTTTACCCATAACTTCCTCCCCCTCCTTCCCCCTCCAGGAACTCCCGGGTGGCCAGGTGGTTGAGAAGCCGCACCAGCCCCCTCAGGAGCAGGTAGGGACCATCCCTCTCATACCCTTTTACGCTGAACCCTTCTCCCGGGGCCACCAGTGGAAGAGGGTGTGCCTCCTGAGGAGCTCCCAGTCCCCCTGCAGCACCAACCACCGCCTCTCCACCGCCTCCATCAGGGCCTCCAGGTCCACAAAGTACCGGTTCGCCACCGCCTCGTTCACCAAAGGCCACACCCGCTCCACCCTCGGGGACAGGGGCCACCCCGTCCCCCAAAAGGCTCAAAGCTTCCCCCGTCTCCGGCTCCACGTCAGCCCGCAGGGCTATCTTGCAAGGGGCACAGGTAAGACCACCGGTACCGGTGCGCCACCACCGCCTTAGGCCTCTCCCCCCGCCGGGCCCACACCCGCCGGTACACCGGCTTCAGCCCCAACCGGTGCTCATCGTAGGCAAACACCCTCACCCTGCGCCCCTCGGCCCGGGCCGCCTCCACCTCCCGCCGGAGCCCCTTTTAAACGCCTCCTGTGCCTTCCTCTCCGCCTTCCGGTGCACCGGCCGCGGTACCCGCAGGGCAAACCCCGCCTCGTGGAGTAGGCGGTAGATGGGGGTCAAGATACGAGCTCCGCTCGTGACCAGGGAAAGCCGCTTCCCCAGATGCTCCGCCACCCGCCGCCAGAGCTTGGGCCGGGCTCCGGGGTTGCTGTGCCGCCCATCCCGCAGGGCCTCGGGGCCCAGGAGGCCCTACCGGCGCAGGGCGGCGTGCACCCAGCGGGGGTCTGCAGGGTAATGCGGGCGATCTCCTTGGCGGAGAGGCCCCTGGCTGCGTGATAGACCGCTTGCAAGCAGGTCTTTTCCACCAGGTCCTTGGCCTTTTTGTACCTCCGCTCCAGTTCCCTCAAGGTCAGGTGGCGGGCTACCTGGGGCATGGAAGAGGGGTACTACAGGAAAGGGTATGAGGGGGAGAGAAGGCTGCTGGGCTACTGGCTCTTCCCCGGGGAGAAGGCCCTGGCCTGGCAGGGGGTGCTGGGGGAGCTGTGGGGGTGGGGCTCGCGGTCTTTGCCGTGGGGGAGCCCCACCGGGAGGGGTACGCGGTCTCGGCCCCGGCGGTGGTCCTCGCCGCCTTAGCCGCCCGCACCCGGAGGATCCGCCTGGCCAGCGCCGCGGTGGCGCTGGGTTCCGAGGACCCCGTCCGGGTACCGCCCTGGACCCCCTCTGGGTGGCTGCCGGGGGCGCCCCGGGGTCGGCGGTACGGGCGGGGGAGCTGGGTCTGCCCCTGGTCCTGGCCGTCATCGGGGGGATCCCGGCGGTTCCTGCCCATCGCCGAGCCCTACCGGGAGGCGGCCCGGGGCCACACCCCCCGCCTGGCCCCGGCAGCCCACGGCTTCCTGGCAGAGGAGGACGGGGAGGCCCTGTGCCTCGCCGCCCCCGCCTTCCTGGAGGCGATGCGCCGCCTCGGCCGGGGGCGGGGCCGGCGGCCCCTGGAACCCAGGTGCTTCGCCCGACCCCGGGGCCTGGCGGGGGCGGACTGCATCGGCGACCCCCTGCGGGCGGTGGAGAAGGCCCTGTGCTGGTAGGAGCTCTTCCGCCCGGAAAAGCTCCTCCTGCAGCCCACCGTGGGCGCCCTGCCCCACCGCAAGGTCCTCCGGGCCCTCGAGCTCCTGGGGGCGGAGGTGCTCCCCCGGGTGCGGAAGGCCCTGGCGGGCCAGGCCCCCGGGCCGTGGTAGGATGGCCCGGAAGGAGGTGGCCGTGGCACCTTGGGAGACCCTGGAGGCCTTCGTCCGGGAGAGGCTCCGGCGGAGCCGGCTCCCCGGCCTGAGCCTGGCCGTGGTCCGGGGGGAGGAGGTGGCCTACGCCCGGGGCTTCGGCTTCCGCGACCTGGAGCGAAAGCTCCCCGCCACCCCCACCACCCGCTACGGCATCGGCAGCGTCACCAAGTCCTTCACCGCCTTGGCCCTGATGCAGCTGGTGGAGGAGGGAAAGCTCTCCCTGGAGGACCCCGTGGAGCGCTTCCTGCCCCTCAGGGTGCGCCCCTTCGGGGAGCCCGTCCGGGTGGAGCACCTCCTGGCCCACACCTCGGGGATCCCCGCCCTGGCCTACGCCGAGGCGGAGATCCGCTACGACCAGGGCACCGGGGGAAGGCCCCTGGCCCTGGCCGCGGTGGCGGACTTCGTGGCCTGGCTGAACGGGGCCGAGGGCTGGGCCGAGGCCCGCCCTGGGGAGCGCTGGTTCTACCTCAACGAGGGGTATGTCCTCCTCGGGGGGATCATCCAGGAGCTTTCCGGCCTGTCCTACGGGGAGTACCTGCGGGAGCGGGTCCTGAAGCCCCTGGGCATGGAGGCCACGGGGTTTTTGGGGGAGGAGGCCCCTGAGCTGGCCACCCCCTACCTGGTCCCCCCGGAGGGACGGCCCCGCCCGGGCCGGGCCGCTCCCATGGCGGTGGGGAGCGACGGGGCCCTGGTGAGCACCGCCTTGGACCTGGCCCTTTACCTGCGGATGTGGCTCCGCCGAGGGGCTCCCCTGGTGGGGGAGGAGGCCTACCGGGAGCTCCTCCGCCCCCGGGTTCCCGTCCCCGGGGAGCCTCTTTGGCCCGGCCCCCTGGGCCCGGCCCAGTACGCCCTGGGCCTCATGGTCCAGCCCTTCTTCGGCCGCACCCTGGTGGGGCACGGGGGGAGCGTTTTGGTCTACACCGCCCACCTGGCCTTCCTCCCCGAGGAGGGGCTTGGGGTGGCGGTGCTGGCCAACGGCTCCGGCTACCCCCTGGCCCAGATCGCCCAGGCCGCCTTGGCCCTCCTCCTGGGGGAGCCCCTGGAGGCCCTCCCCTTCTACCGGCTGGAGGCCCTGGGGGAGCGGATCTTCGGCCTGTACGCCACCTACGGGGACACCCTGCGGGTGACCCTCCGGCCCCAGGCCGGGGGGGTGGAGCTCCGGGTGGAGGACCGGGAGGCCCCCCAGAGCGTCCTCCTGGCCTGGGAGGCCCTGGGGGAAGGGGAGGTGCGCCTCCGGGCCCTCCTGGGGGACCGGGCCCTGCCCGTGGCGGTGCGCCTTTCCGACCCTCCCGTCCTCCTCTACGAGCGCTACAAGCTCCGCCGGGTGGGCGGGCTGGCCTAGGGGAGGGGATGCGCCTGCGGGTGGTGGCGGTGGGCCGGCCCCGGCTCCCCTACGCCCGGCTCGGGGTGGAGGAGTACGCGGGGCGCATCGGGCGGTACGCTCCCCTGGAGATCCTCTTCGTCCGCGAGCCGGGGGGGCTGCTTCCCAAGGCGGAGGGGTACCGCAAGGTGGTCCTGGACGAGGGGGGGAGTCTTTTCACCACGGCGGAGCTCTACCGGGTCTTCCGGGGCTGGGAGGGGGAGCGGGTGGCCTTCCTGGTGGGGGGAGCGGAGGGGCACCCCCAGGCCGTCCGGGAGCGGGCGGACCTCCTCCTCGCCCTCTCCCCCCTCACCCTGCAGCACGAGCTGGCCCTCCTGGTCCTCCTGGAGCAGCTCTACCGCCTCCTCACCCTGAGGGCGGGCCACCCCTACCACCGGCCATGACCTACGAGGCCTTTTTGAACCTGGTGGAGCGGCTTTGGGGGGAGGTCCCCGAGGCCTTCAAGCGGGGGCTTCAGGGGGTGCATGTCCTGCCCCAGGCCAAGCCCGAGCCGGGGGTCCCCGGGGTGTGGCGCCTGGGGGAGTACCTGGACCCGGGGCCCCCCACCAGTTTTGGGGGCTTCGAGGGCCTGGGGCGGCACATCGCCCTCTACTACGGCTCCTTCCTGGAGGTGGCGGGCCCGGGCTTCGACTGGGAGGGGGAGGTGTGGGAAACCCTCCTCCACGAACTCCGGCACCACCTGGAGTCCCTGGCGGGCCGGGACGACCTCGTCCAGGAGGACCTCAGGCGCCTGGACGCCTTTCGCCGGGGCGCCCCTCCCGGGGAGGGAGGCCGCTAGCCCCCTTTCCCTCCCCCGCCGCCTTTAGGGGCCGCCGCTGGGCGAACCCCCCGGAGAGGGGGTGGTAGTGGGCCACCTCCGGCTCCCCCTCCTGCCAGCAGAGGAAGACCACCTCCCCCCCGATGCGGGCGGGGAAGTCCACCAGGCCCCGCTCCGGGTCCTGGAGGAAGACCCCTAAGGAGGCCAGGTAGCGGGCATCGGCCTCCAGGGAGCCCAGGAGAAAGCGGGCCTCCTCCTCCAAGGCCCGCCTGGCGAGCCCCCGGGCCTCGGGAAGCTGGGCCTGGACCTCCCGGAGCTCCCTCTGGGCCTGCCGCATCTGGGCCAGGACCCGCCGCAGCTCGGGCAGGAGGGCGTCGGCCTCCTCCTTGGTGAAGATGCGGGCGAACATACCTGCCCCTATCCTAGCACAGATGCTTAGGAAAATCTAAGCCTGAGACACTCAGGCTTGGGGCCCCCTAGGGCGGGGCAGCCCACAGCTCCACCTCCCCCGCCCCCACCCGCACCCCCCCCACCTGGAGGCTCCCGTCGGGGAGGACCGCCTCCGCCACCCCCTCCACCGGCCCCTTGGGGGTATGCACCCGCACCCAGCGCCCCAGGGTGCAGGAGGCCTGGCGGTAGCGGGGGAGGAGGGCTTCGGGCCGTTCCAGGAGGGGCAGGAGGGTTTCCAGCCGCTCCAAAAACCCCTCCAGCACCTCCCGGCGGGAGCGGGGGGAGAACTCCCCGAGGGCGGCTGCCCCTTGCGGGGCCCAGGCCACGTTCACCCCCACCCCCAGGAGGACGTAGGCCACCTCCTCCCCCTCGGCCTTGGCCTCGAGGAGGATCCCCGCCATCTTGCGGCCGTCCGGGGCCAGGAGGTCGTTGGGCCACTTGAGCCCCCCCACCCCCGCGGCCTCGAAGAGGGCCAGGCCGGCGAGGAGGGGGAGGGGTCCCAGGGCGGGAAGGGGGAGGAGGGGCCTGAGGAGCAGGGAGAAGGTGAGGCTTCCTCCGGGGCGGCTCGCCCAGGGCCTTCCCCGCCTTCCCCGCCCCTTTTCCTGGACCTCGGCCAGGACCAGGGCCCCCTCGGGGGCCCCCGCCTCCGCCCAGGCCTTGAGCACGTCCTGGGTGCTCTCCACCCGGCCCAGGTAGCGGTAGGGCCTTCCCAGGCGGCCTCTGGGCTGGAAGAGGTGGGGGAGGGGGGTGCCGGGGAGGATGCGGTAGCCCTGCGGGCCCACCTCCACCGGGAAGCCCTCGGCCTGGAGCCTTCTGGCCTCCTTGGACACCGCCTGGCGGCTCACCCCCAGCCTCCGGGCCAGGGCCTCGCCGCTCTGGAAGCCTTCCGTGAGGAGGTCTAAAAGGCGGGCCATGCTGCGGGGTTTTCCATCCGTTTGCGACCGGAGCCCGCGCCCGGCCGGGGTGGCCTCAGGCCAGCTCCACCTGGGAGAGGTCCCCCAGGATGAGGCGGTGGGCCCGGGGAAGGCCGTTGCGGCTTTTCACCTCGGCCCTCACCCCTAGGATGCTCTCCTGGAGGCGCGGGGCCACATCTTCTAGGACCGCCTGGTCCTCGAGGATGGAGTACTCCACCTCCGAGCGCACCACCCGCGCCCCCGGCCCTATGGAGGTGAAGGGGCCCACATAGGCCCCCTCCACCACCGCCCCCTCCCCGATGAAGGCCGGGCCGATCACCGTGCTCCCCACCACCCGGGCCCCCCGCTCCACCACCACCCGGCCCGTGAGCTCGCTCCCCTCCACCTCCCCCTCCACCCGGGGGGAGAGCTCCTCCAGGAGGAGGCGGTTGGCGTCTAAGAGGTCCTTGGGGCGGCCGGTGTCCTTCCACCAGCCCTCCACCTCCACCCCCACCACCCGCTTCCCCCGGTCGATGAGCCCCTGGATGGCGTCGGTGATCTCGTACTCCCCCCGGGCCGAGGGCTTGAGGTCCCCGATCACGGGGAAGACCTCGGGGGTGAAGACGTAGACCCCGGCCACCGCCAGGTCCGAGGGGGGATCCTGGGGCTTCTCCAGGAGGCGCACCACCCGTTCCCCCTCCAGGAGGGCCACCCCGAACTGCCGGGGGTCTTCCACCCGCACCAGGGCGATCACCGCGCTCACCCCCTCGCGGAAGGCCCCGAGGAAGCGGCCGATGCCCCTCTGGAAGAGGTTGTCCCCCAGGTAGAGGACGAAGGGGCTTGGGCCCAGGAAGCCCTGGGCCACCGCCACCGCGTGGGCCAGGCCCTGGGGCTCTTCCTGGAGGATGTAGCGCACCGGGTAGCCGGCAAGGGCTTCCCGGATGTCCTTCTCCGTCTCCGGGGAGACCACCACCCCGATCTCCTCTACCCCCGCTTCCCGCAGGTTCTCCACCGCATAGTGGAGGATGGGCCGCCCCGCCACCCGGATCACCGGCTTGGGCCGGGTGTGGGTGAGGGGGCGGAGCCGGGTCCCCCGCCCGGCGGCCAGGATCAGACCCTTCATGCCCCCAAGCATACCCCGTTAGAATGGGGAGAGGGGATGCCCAAGGCCGGAACCCGGGTGGCCCACGCCTACGACCGCCTGCGGGCCTACCCGCCGGAGGTGGCGGGCCGTATCGCCACCGCCATCGGGAACGCCCTACAGGCCCGGGGGGAGGAGCCCGTCCTCCTGGAGCTCGGGGCGGGCACGGGGCGGATCGCCCTGCCCCTCATCGCCCGGGGCTACCGCTACATCGCCTTGGACCGGGACCCGGCCATGCTGGAGGTTTTCCGGCAGAAGGCCGCGGGGGTCATGCGCAAGGTGCACCTCCTCCTGGCGGACGCCCGGGAGATCCCCCTGCCCGGGGAGAGCGTCCACGGGGTGATCGCCGTCCACCTCTGGCACCTCCTCCCCGACTGGCAGAGGGCCCTGGCGGAGGCCTTCCGGGTCCTGAAGCCGGGAGGGGTGCTCCTGGAGGGCTGGGACCGGATGGCCTCGGAGGTGGACTCCCGCCTCCAGGAGCGCTGGCAGGCCCTGGTGGCGGCGGAAGGGGTAAGGGTGGAGCGGGGCCGGCACCAGAAGCGGCTCGCCGAGGTGGCGGAGGCGCTGAGGCGCCTCGGCCTCCGGCCCCGGACCCGCCTGGTGGTGGCCTGGCGGGAGGAGCGCTCCTTGAGGGAAGCCCTGGAGGCCCTGGAGGAGCGGCTTTACTCCTTCACCCAGGAGGTGCCCGAGGAGGTCCACCGCAGGGCGATGCCCCACCTCCTGGCCTTCGCCGAGGCGGAGTTCGGGAGCCTGGACCGTACCTTTCCCGTGGAGCGGAGCTTCTTTCTGCGCATCTCCCGCCTGGGCTAAGGCCTCCCGGCTATCCTGGGGCCATGAGGCGCCTCGCCGTCAGAACCCCCCCCGAGGGGCTGGTGAACATCACCGGTCAGGTGGAGGCGGTTTTGGAGGGGCACACCGGCCTGGTGTACCTCTTCGTCCCCCACACCACCTGCAGCCTCCTGGTGCAGGAGGGGGCGGATCCCCATGTGGCCCAAGACCTCCTCCGCCGCCTGGAGGAGCTCGCCCCCCGCCATCACCCCAAAGACCGGCACGCCGAGGGCAACACCCACGCCCACCTCAAGAGCCTCCTCACCGGGGTCCACCTCCTCCTCCCCGCGGAGGGGGGGAGGCTTTGGCTTGGCCGCTGGCAGCAGGTCTTCCTGGCGGAGTTCGACGGGCCCCGGGAGCGGGAGGTCTGGGTGCGCCTCCTCTAGACCCAGCGCACCTCCTCCACGCTCTTCACCCCCTTGAGGGCCTGGACCAGGCTCTCCCGCTCCCCGTCCCCCACGGAAAGCCGCAGGCGGATGCGGGCCAGGGGGCCCAGGACGCGGGTTTCCGAGCCCAGGGCGCTTTTGCCCGCCTCGGCCACCACCTGCATCACGTCCCTTAGGAGCCCGGCCCGGTCCTGGGCCAGGACCTCGAGGGTGGCCACCTTCCCCCCCACCCCCTCCCAGTAGGCCCCCAGGATCCGGTCCGCCTCCGGGCCCTGGAGGAGGCGGCGCAGGTTGGGGCAGTCCGCCCGGTGGACCGTGACCCCCCTTCCCCGGGTGACAAAGCCCAGGATGCTGTCCCCCTTCATGGGTTCGCAGCAGGAGGCCAGGCGGATGGGGGCCTGGAGGTCCTGCTCCAGGCGGATGCCCCACTGGTTTTTGGGGGGAGGGGCGGGCTTTTCCCGCCGTTGGAGGCTTGTGGGGTAGAGCTTTTCCACCACCTGGCGGGGGGTGAGGCGGTTCAGGGCCAGGGCCAGGTAGAGCTCCTCGGGGGAGGGGGCGATGCCCAGGCGGCGGGCCGCCTCCTCCAGCTGGCTGTCCGCGGGCCGGGGGAGGCCCCGGCGCTTCAGGTAGCGCTCCAGGAGCCCTTGGCCCCTCTCCAGGGTCTCCTGCCGCTCCTGGGCGCGGAAGTACTGGCGGATCTTGCTCTTGGCGGTGCGGCTTTTGGCGAACTCCAGCCAGCCCTTGGAGGGGTGGGCGTTTTTGCTGGTGAGGATCTCCACGAGCTCCCCGTTTTGCAGCTCGTAGGAGAGGGGGACGATGCGCCCGTTGACCTTGGCCCCCACCATGTGGTGCCCCACCTCGGTGTGGATGTGGTAGGCGAAGTCCACGGGGGTGGCCCCCTTGGGCAGGTTGATGATCCGCCCCTTGGGGGTGAAGACGAAGACCCTACCCCCCAGGAGGTCCCGGGTCACCGCCTCCACGAACTCCCGGGAGCTAGAAAACTCCTGCTGCCACTCCTGGATGTTCTTGAGCCAGGAGACCCGGCGCCGCACCTCCTCGGGGTCGGTGAGCCCCTCCTTGTAGAGCCAGTGGGCGGCGATGCCGTACTCGGCGATGCGGTGCATCTCCCGGGTGCGGATCTGCACCTCCAGGGGGAGGCCCTCCAGGGCGATCACCGTGGTGTGGAGGCTTTGGTAGCCGTTGGGCTTGGGCACGGCGATGTAGTCCTTGACCCGTCCGGGGATGGGCTGCCAGAGGGCGTGGACCAGGCCCAGGACGTGGTAGCAGACCTGTTTCTCCCTCACCGCCCTTCCCTCCTCCGTGGGGGCGGGCTTGGGGTCCAGGATGACCCGCACCGCCAGGAGGTCGTAGATCTGCTCCAGGGCCTTCCCCTCCCGCTCCATCTTCTTCCAGATGGAGTAGAGGTGCTTGGGGCGGCCCGTGACCTCGAAGCCTTGCAGCTGGGCCTGGAGAAGCTCATCCTTGCGCAGGGCCTCCTCCAGGGCGGCCATGGCCTTTTGCACCAGGCGCTCCCGGGCTTCTTGGGTTTCCCGGATGCGGGAGAGGAGGGCGCGGTAGGCCTCGGGGTGGAGGTAGCGGAAGGAGAGGTCCTCCAGCTCCCACTTGAGCTGCCCCATCCCCAGGCGGTGGGCCAGGGGGGCGTAGATCTCCAGGGTCTCCTGGGCGGTGCGCCGCTGCTTCTCGGGGGGCATGTGCTCCAGGGTGCGCAGGTTGTGCAGGCGGTCGGCCAGCTTCACGATGATGATGCGCACGTCCTCCGCCATGGCGATGAACATCTGGCGGAGGTCCTCGGCCCGCCTCTCTTCCCCCTCCAGGTTGGCCAGCTTGTAGAGCTTGCTGACCTTGGTCTCCCCCTCCACGATCCGGCGCACCGCGGGGCCGAAGCGCCGTTCCAGCTCCTCCCCGCTTACCCCGCAGTCCTCCAGGGTGTCGTGGAGGAGGCCCGCGGCCACGGTGTCCGGATCCAGGTGCAAGGAGGCCAGGATCTCCGCCACCGCCACGGGGTGGGTGATGTAGGGCTCCCCGCTCTTGCGCAGCTGGCCCCGGTGGGCCTCCTCGGCGAAGCGGTAGGCCTCCCGCACCCGCTCCCGCTCCTCGGGGGAGAGGTAGTCCAGGTGGGGGGCGAGGCTTTCCCAAAGGGCCGAGGCGGTTACCACTACCCCTAAGTGTAGCACCCCTACGGGGTAAGCTCCAGGAGGAAGGCCGAGAGGCTGGCCTTGTCCAGGAGGGCCACCAGGGCCCTCCGCCCCTTGGGGGCCAGGACCAGGGCCTTCTGGCCCAGGAGGACCACGGCCGGGCCCCGGCTTTGGCCCAGGGCCCTGTCCAGGTGGTCCAGGGCTTGCCGGAGGGCGAGGAGGGAGGCTTTGGGCAGGGGAAGGGGGTCTTCCAGGTAGCCCAGCACCTCTACCCCGGGCAGGCGCAGGGGGGCCAGGTCCTCCGGTGCCGTCTCCTGGTCGAAGACCCCCAGGAGGGCCTCCAGGTCTGCCCCCCGGATCTCCCGCAGCACGGCCCTGGCCGCCTCCTGTTCCCGCTCCAGCTCCTTCAGGAGGGCCTCGGCCTCCGCCAGGGCCTTCTCCAGCCGCAGAAGCCCCTTGGGCCCCAGCCGGGAAAGCCGCTCCCGCCCTGCCTGCAGCACCGGCAGGAGGGGCTTGAGGCGCCGGGCGGTCTCGCTTCCCAGGCCCTCCAGGCGGGCCTCGGTCTGGAAAAAGGCGGTGAGGCGCGTGAAGAGCTCCTCCCGCTTAGCCTCCAGCCGCCGCCTCAGGGCCTGCAGGGTCCGGGCGATGGGGGCGGGGTCGGGGAGGGGCTTGCCCTTCTCCTCCTCGATGGCCCGCAGCACCCCCTCCCCGCCGAAGCCCCGGAAGCGTTCCGCCAGCACCTGGAGCTCCGCGAGCTGCCGGAGGGCTCCCTGGCGGGCCTCCGCCTTGGCCTCCTCCAGGCGGGCCCTCAGGGCCCCCAGGTCGGGAAGCCGTCCCTCCCCCAGGAGGCCCCGGGCCTCGGCCACCGCCTCCCCCAGGCCCAGGGCCTCGGCCTCCGGGAGGAGGGCCTCCAGCTCCCCTTCCGCCTCCGCCAGCTTGGCCTTGAGGGCGGCCTCCTCCCCCTGGGCCTTTAGGAGCTCGGCGTAGCGGGCCCGGATCCGGGGAAGCCCCTCCGGGAGGGCTTCTTCCGCCAGGGCCCTGAGCTCCCCCAGAAGGGGGGAGAAGGCCTCCCCCCGCTCCGCAAGCTCCCGCAGGAGGGCCTCCTTCTCCTCCAGGAGGCGCTTTGCCTCCTGGGCCCTGCGCCTGGCCTCCGCCTCCAGCCGCCGGAGCTCCTCCTCCAGGGAGGAGAGGTCGGGGTAGCCCCCCTCGGCCAGGGTTTCCTCCGCCAGGCGCAGGACCCCCTCCAGGGGAGCCTTGGCCTCCTCGGGGAGGGGGAGGGTCCTCAGGGCCTCCCCCAGCTGGATGAGCCGCGCCCGCCTTTCCGCCCGCAGGTTCCCCTCCGCCTCCTTCAGGGCTTCCTCCAGGGCCCTAAGCCTGTCCCCCGCCGGGGTGCCTGCCTCCAGGAGGGCTTCCACCTCGGCCAGGAGGGGGCTCACCGTGGTCCGCTCCAGGAGGGGGGCGTGCCGGGCCAGGAGCTCCTCCAGCCTCCGCCTTTCCTCCGCCACCTCCAGGGCCTGGATGCGCTTGGTGGCCTCCTCGGGGAGGGCCTCGAGGTCCACCACCAGCTCCCCCTCCAGCTCCGAGGCCTCCTCCACGGTGAGGAAAACGTCGTTCGGGGCCTCCCGCGGCCCGGCCTCGGGGAGAGCCTCCCCGGTTTCAAAGAGGATCTCTGGCAGGGTGGGGGCCTGGACCGCACTGGACTCCAGGAGCTTCCGCAGCTCCAGGGCCAGCCCCCGGGCCCGCTCCACCTCCGCCTGGGCCAGGATCCCCTCGGCGTGGGCCCGGCGCACGGTGTCCAGGAGGCTTTCCAGCCGCCTGACCTTGGGCCCCCCCAGGTGGCGCACCCTCTCTAGGGCCTCCTCCAGGTGGGCCAGGTCCTGGGTCTGGCGCAGGAGGGCCTCCTCCAGCCTCTCCTCCAGGGCCTCCAGAAGCTCCCGGCCCTCCGCCAGGAGCCGGGGATCGGGGCCCTGGCGCAGCCGGTTCACCAGGGCCCGCAGCCGGCCCACCTCCGGCCAGTCCACGTAGAGCCCGAACCGCTTGAGCCCCTCCTCCAGGGCCTCCAGGCCGCCCCCCCCGCTCCCGAGGCGGGAGAGCACCCCCTCCACCACCCGCCGGGCCTCCTCGGGGGCGAGGCGGGCCTGGAGCTCCCGGAAGGCCAGGCCCTTGAGGAGGAGGGCCCCGTCCTCGGGGGTGAGCTCCGCGGGCCGCTTGCCCAGGCGCTTGAGTCCCTCCTCCAGCACCGCTTCCGCCCGAGCCCCCAGGTGGGGGCGGAGGGCCTCCAGGATCTCCCCGTAGACCTGCGGCATCCCCCCTAGCCTACACCCCCTTTTCCAGCCTTAGGGGCTCCCCGAAGTAGAGCTTCTGGTGGGGGTAGGGGATCTCGATCCCCTCGCGGTCCAGGCGGTTTTTGATGCGCCTCCTGAACTCCCGGGCCACGGCCCACTGCTGGGCGGGCTTGGTGTTGAAGAGGACGCGGATGACCACGGCGCTGCCCGCCAGCTCCTGCACCCCTAGGACCTGGGGGGGCTCGGTGAACTTGTCCTGCCACTCGGGGTCGCTGTAGAAGCGCTCCACCTCGTCCTGGAAGACGGGGAGGACCCGCTCCAGGTCCTCCTTGTAGGCCACCCCCACGTCCACCACCGCCCGGGCCCACTCCTGGGTCATCACCGTCACCTGGCGCACCTCGGAGTTGGGGATGAAGTGGACCCGGCCCTCCAGGTCCCGGAGCACGGTGAGGCGCAGGTTGAAGCGCTCCACCACCCCCCCCACGCCCCCGATCTGCACGATGTCCCCCACCCCGTACTGGTCCTCCAGGAGGATGAAGAAGCCGTTGATGAAGTCCCGGATCAGGTTCTGGGCGGCGAAGCTGATGGCCAGGCCCGCCACCCCCGCCCCCGCCAGGAGGGCGGTGACGTTCAGGCCCAGGTTGGAGAGGAAGAAAAGCCCCCCCACCACCAGGACCACCGCCCGCAGGAGGGACTCGGCGAAGCTCCGCAGGGTCCGGGCCCGGACCAGCTCCCGGGAGAGCTCCCCCTGGGGCTCGGGGAGCCGCTTGAGGACCAGGGGCACCAGGCGGAAGCCCAGCCAGGTGAGGCCCAGGACGAAAAGCCCCGCCACCCCCTTGGCCCCGAGCCAGGCCACCAGGGCCCCGCCCCAGGTGGCGAGGGGCTCGTAGGGAAGCCCAAGGGCGTGGGCGGTGAAGCTCAGGGCCCCGAGGAGGACCACCCCCCACCAGAGGAGGCCCAGGAGGCGGAAGAAACGGCCGTCCACCCCCTCGGGGGCCAGGGCCTTGAGGCTGCCCAGGAGGCGGCTGCCGTGGTAGCCGAGAAGCCCTGCCAGCAAGAAGGCCAGCGCGGTCTGCAGGATGGCGGCCAGCATGCTGCCGAGTATACCCCGTACCCCCTCGAGGGGGAAAAGGGGACCCGTCGGGGCGGGAAGCCCTTTGGGCGCCCCCCTGGGGGCGGGTATAAAATGGCCCCATGGACTTTCTCTGGGTTGTCCTGGCCCTCGGCCTCCTCGCCCTCCTCGTCCTCCCCTACAACGCCCTCATCGCCCGCAAGAACCAGGTGGAGAACGCTTTCGGGGCGGTGGAGGCCCAGCTCAAGAAGCGCCGCGACCTCATCCCGGGCCTGGTGGCGGCGGTCCAGGCCTACATGGCCCACGAAAGGGAGCTCCTGGAGCGCCTCACCCGCCTCCGGGAGGCCGCCGCCGGGGCGGCGACCCCGGAGGAGGAGTTCCGCCTGGAGGAGGAGGTCTCCCGCCTCCTCCGGGAGGTGCGCCTTAGGGCCGAGGCCTACCCCGACCTCAAGGCCAGCCAGAACTTCCTCCAGCTCCAGGCGGCCCTCGCCGAGGCCGAGGACGCCATCGCCGCCGCGAGGCGCTTCTACAACCAGGCGGTGACGGAGTACAACAACGCGGTGGAGCAGGTGCCCACCCTCCTCTACGCCCGCCTCATGGGCTTGGGCCGCAAGCCGGTCTTCACCCTGCCCGAGGAGGAGCGCCTGCCCCCCGATCTGGGCCGCCTCTTCCGGGGGTGAGGGCGGGTGGAGGTCCGCGGGGAAGAGGGTAAGGTCCTGGAAGCGGCCCTCCAGGCCCTCGCTCCCCGGGCGTCGGCCCTGGAGGCGGAGAGGCAGCGGGGCTTGCGCCGCTTCCTCCTCCTCCTGGGGGGGGCGGCCCTCTTCGGCCTCCTCCTCCTGGCCCTCGGGGGGGAGTCCCTCTGGCCCCTCTTTCCCGCCCTCCTCCTCCTGCTCCTGGCCCTGGGGGAGCCCTGGGGGTACGCCGCCCGCCTCAAGGGGGAGGCCGCCCGCCTCCTGGCGGAGGGGCTCGGCCTGCGCTACGAGGGGCGCGGGCTGCCCCTGGGGGAGGTTCTGGAGGCGGGCCTCCTCCCCGTGCCCGACCGCTACGCCTCGGAAGACCGCCTCCACGGCCAGGTGGGGGCCTTTGGGTTGGACTCCGCCGACGTCCACCTCCTGCGCCGGGAGGTGGTGCGCACCCGCGAGGGGACCCAGGTCCGCTACCGCACCCTCTTCCAGGGGGTCTTCCTGCGTTTGGACCTCCCCTTTCCCGCCCCGGCGGAGGTCCTGGTTCTGCCCCGGGGGGCAGCCTGGGCCCCTTCCGCCGGGCTGGAGGCCCTGCGCCTGGAAAGCCCGGAGTTTGGGCGCCGCTTTGCCGCCTTCGCCAGCGACCAGGTGGGGGGGCGGGTCTTCCTCACCCCGGCGGTGATGGAGGGGCTCCTGCGCTACCGGGAGCGGGTGGGGGTGGCCCCCCGCCTCCGCCTGCGGGAGAGGCGGCTCTACGCGGCCCTTTCCGGGGTGGACCGCTTTCCCCTAAGCCCCTGGGCCCTCTTCCGGCCCTTGGACCGGGAGGCCTGGCGGCGGAAGCTCCAGCGTTTCCTCCAGGACGTGGAGCTGGCCCTGGCGCTGGCGGAGGCCCTGCGCCTGGAGGAGCGGCGGCGCCGCCTGGGCCTCCCCGGGGAAGGGGGGGCTTCCGGGGTATAGTGGGGGCATGGCAGGCCGCGTTCCCGAGCCCACCTTTACCCTCGAGGGCTGGCACCTCCTCCACGACTTCCGCCACCTGGACTTCCCCGCCTGGCTTGCCGCCCCCAAGGGGGAGCGGGAGGCCGCCTGGGGAGAGCTGCGGGAGATCCTCGCCGAATGGGCCCGGGTGGAGGCCGAGGGGCGGGGCTCCTTCGGGGTCTTTCAGGTGATCACCCCCAAGGCCGACCTCCTCTTCCTGAACCTCCGGGAGGGGCTGGACGCCCTCCTGGAGGCGGAGGCGAGGCTCAACAAGAGCCTTTTCGCCCGCTACCTCCGGCCCGCCTACGGCTTCTACTCCGTGGTGGAGCTGGGGAGCCAGACCGGGCCTTTGGACCCCGAGGCCCCCTACGTGAAGCCCCGCCTCACCCCCCGGGTGCCCAAGGGGGGGTACGTGTGCTTCTACCCCATGAACAAGCGCCGCCTGGGGGGGGACAACTGGTACCTCCTCCCCGCCCGGGAGCGGGCGGAGCTCATGAAGGCCCACGGGGAGACGGGGAGGAAGTACCAGGGGAAGGTCCTGCAGGTGATCAGCGGGGCCCAGGGCCTGGACGACTGGGAGTGGGGGGTGGACCTCTTCAGCGAGGACCCCCTCCAGTTCAAGAGGATCGTCTACGAGATGCGCTTCGACGAGGTCTCCGCCCGCTTTGGCGAGTTCGGGCCCTTCTACGTGGGCAAGTACCTGGCGGAGGAGGACCTCTCCCGCCTCCTGGGGGTGGCGTGAGGCTTTGGGCCTTCAGCTTCCTGCGCCTCCTGCCGGAGTTCCGGCGCCTGGAGGCCGAGGCCCAGGAGCACCTGAAGGAGGAGTTCGCCCTCCTCTTGGGGCGCTGGGGGGCCCGGGAGGGCTTCCTGGCGGCCTACAGCCTGGTGGGGCTTTCCGCGGAGGCCGACCTCCTCCTCTGGCAGGGGGCGGAGGACCTCAGGGCCCTCCAGGCCTTCCGGCGGGAGGCCCACCGCACCCGGCTCATGGGCTACCTGGCGCCCCAGGCCTTCCACCTGGACCGGGGGGAGGGGGAGCCCGGGGAGGGGTTTTTGGCCCTCTTCCCCCACGGGCTGGAGGCCGCCTTGCCCGCGGGGGTGCGGGCCTTCCGCGGGGAGAGCCTCCTGGCGGTGGAGGGCTCCTGGGAGGCCCTCTTCCCCCTGGTCCTGCGGGAAGGGGGCTACCTGGGGGCGAGGCGGCCTCCCCGGGAGGCCTTGGACGACCTCTGACCCTCCGCAAAACCCCGCGCTCCCTTCCCCTGGCCTCGGCTCCCCCCCTGCCTCCAGGACCCCTCAGCCCCCCGCTCTAACACACCCCTAACGGCCCTGGCCTAGCCTAGGGGCAGGATGCGCGCCCTCTGGCTTCTCCTCCTCCTGGCCCCGGGCTGGGCCCAGGGGGTGGACCTCAAGTCCCTGGTGCGGGAAAGCCCCTCCTACCAGGGCCTCCTCCTGCAGGAGGCCCAGGCCCGCTTGGCCCTGGAAGGGGCCCGGGCCGCCCTCCTCCCCACCCTGGCCCCCCAGGGGAGCTACGCCCGCACCCCTGCGGGGCAGGAGAGCCTGGCCCTGGGGCTCGGGGGAGGCGTGGTCCTCCTCCCCTGGGGCCCGGCCCAAGACGGCCTCAGGGCGGCGGAAAGGGCCTACCAGAGGGCCCTTCTGGACCTAAAAGCCCAGGGGAACGCCCTCTTCCAGACCGCCCTCGCCCAGTACCTGGAGGTCCACCTGGCGGGCCTGGACCGGGAGCTCGCCCAAAGGCGCCTGGCCCTCCGCGAGGCCCAGCTCCGGGCCCTCCGGGCCCAGCACGCGGAGGGGCAGGCCACCTTCCTGGCCCTGCTGGAGGCGGAGGCCGCCTGGGCCCAGGCCCAGGCGGAGGCCCTCCAAGCGGAGCTGGCCCTGAGCCTGGCCCAGGCCCGCCTCGAGGCCACCCTGGGGCGGCAGGTGGCCGTCCTTCCCCTGCCCCTGCCCCGGGGCCTTCCCAGCCTGGAGGAGGCCCTGGCCGCGGGGGCGGGGCGGCCCGACGTGGGCAGGGCCCGCCTGGCCCTGGAGGAGGCGGAGGCCCTCCTCCACCAGGCCCGGCGGGACCGGGTCCAGCCCCAGGTGAGCCTCAGCCTGAGCGGGACCGGGGGCGGGGCCAGCCTGGCCCTCAGCCTCAACCTGGCCGCGGGCACCCTGGGCTACGCCGTCCAGTACCAGCCCCTGGGGGCCCCCCGGGAGGGGGTGGCCTTCCAGGCCCAGGCCAGCCTCCCCCTCCTGAGCCCTGCGCAGGACCGGGAGGTGGCTGCCCGGGAGAGGGTCCGGGATGGGGCCCGGCTGGCCCTGGAGGCCGCCTTGCAGGCCGCGGCCCTGGACCTGCGGGCGCGGCACCAGGCCCTCCTCCTGGCCCAGGCCCAGGTGGGGGTGGCGGAAAGGGGCCTGGCGGCGGCGGAGCATTCCCTGGAGGTGGCCAAAAGGCGCCTGGAGGCGGGCACGGGCACCGCCCTGGAGGTTCTCCAGGCGGAGGTGGGCCTGCTCCAGGCCCGGCGCACCCTGGAGGGGGCCCGGGCCCTTTTCCTCCAGGCCTACTACGCCCTCCTGGAGGCCATGGGGGAGCCCCTTTTGGGAGGTGAGCTATGAAGCGTCTGGCAATCCCTCTGCTCCTGGGCCTTCCCGCCCTGGCCCAGCCCGCCCTGGACTTCCCGGGGGCCTGGGAGGTGGCCCTGGGGCAGAACCCCGGCTACCGGAACGCCCTGATCTCCCGGGAAAGCGCCGCGGCGGAGCTCAGGGCCCTGGAGGCCGACCCCGGCACCCTGGTCCTCCCCCTTACCCAGGCCCGGCAGGCCCTGGCCCTGGCGGAGGTGGCCGTGGCCCAGCGGCGCCTTTCCCTCCTGCAGGAGGTGCTCGCTGCCTACGCCGCCCTCTTGGAGGCCCAGGAGCGGGAGGGGGTGTTGCGGGCGCAAAGGGCCCTGGCGGAGCGGAACCTGGCGGTGGTGCGGGCCAGGAAGGAGGTGGGCAACGCCACCGAGCTGGACCTGGTCCGGGCGGAGGCCGAGCTGCGGGCGGTGGCCCTGGCCCTGGAGGGGCTTGCCGCCCAGCGCCTGGCCCTCAAGCGGACCCTGGAGGCGGCCCTGGGGGCAGGCCTCCCTCCCGGGGTCCGCCTGGCCCCCCTGCCGGAGCCCGGCCCCCCGGGCCTTTCCCTGGAGGAGCTGGCCCTGGGCCTGGAGGAGCGGCTTCCCGCCCTGGTGGAGGCCCGGCAGGCGGTGGCGCTGGCCGAGCTCCAGGTGCGCCTGGCGGACAACGACTACACCCCCCGCCTGGCCCTGGAGCGGGCCCGGGCGGGGCTGGAGGCCGCCCGGGGGAGCTGGGCCAACCTCCGGGCCCAGGCCCTCTCCGGCCTGGAGGCCGCCCACGCCCAGGCCCAGGCGGCCTGGAACGGGGTGCAGACCGCCCGGGAGGGCCTGGCCAACCAGGAGCGGGCCCTGGCGGTGGCCCGGTCCGCCTTCGCCGCGGGCACGGTGAGCCGGCTGGAGCTGGAGCGGGAGGAGGTGGCCCTCCTCCAGGCCCGGCAGGCCCTCCTGGAGGCCCACAACGCCTACTGGCGGGCCCTGGCCGCCCTGGGGGTGGCCGCAGGGCGGGACCTCACGGGCTTCCTGGAGGTGGGGCGGTGAGGCGCGGGTGGGTCCTGCTGGGGGCGCTCCTCCTCGCGGGGGCCTTTTGGGCCTTCCGCCCCCGGCCGGAGCCCCCTCGGGAGGAGCCCCCCCAGGTGGTGCGGGCGGTCCGGGGGGAGGTGCGGGCCACCGTCCTGGCCTCGGGGACCCTCGAGGCCTGGCGGGTGCAGGAGGTGTACCCTGCGGTCTCCGGCACCCTGGCCTGGATCGCCGCGGAGGGGCAGGGGGTGGCGGCGGGGGAGCCCCTGGCGCGGCTGGATCCCGAGCCCTTCCGGCGTCGGGTGGCGGAGGCCGAGGCCGCCTGGGCCCGGGCGGAGGCCTCCTTGGCCCTGGCCCGGGTTCAGGGGGAGGGGGGCCTGGCCTCCCTGAGGGCCGCCCTCCGCGGGGCGGAGCTCGCCCGGGCGGAAGCGGAGGAGGCCCTGGAGGCCGCCCGGAGGCACCTGGAGGGGGCCCGCACCGTCTACGCGGCAGGGGGGCTGAGCCGCCAGGCCCTCCTGGAGGCGGAGGAGGCCCACCGCCGGGCGGAGCGGGCCCTTCTCCGGGCCGAGGAGGACCTCCGGGCCCAGCGGGAGGCCCTGGCCCAGCGGGAGGCCCAGTTGCGGGAGGAGCTCCGGGGCCAGGAGGCGGCCTTGGCCCAGGCCCGCCTGGCCCTGGAGGAAGCCCGGGCGGCCCTGGAGGCCGCCACCCTGCGGGCCCCCTTCCCGGGCACCGTCTTGCGGGTGGCGGCCAGCCCCGGGGCCCAGGTGGGCCCCGGCACCCCTCTCCTGGCCCTGGGGGAGGGGGAGGCCTTCCGGCTGGTCCTGGAGGTGGACGAGACCGAGGTGGCCCGGGTGCGCCCCGGCCAGCGGGTCCGGGCCACCTTCGAAGCCTTTCCCGGCCAGGCCTTTCTGGGGGAGGTGGCGGCGGTGAGCCCCCGGGGGGAGCTGGTGAGCAACATCCCCGTCTTCCGGGTGAGCGTCCGCCTGCCCCCCGACCCCCGCCTGCGCCCGGGGATGACGGGGGACGGGGAGATCGTGGTGGAGGAGGCCCGGGATGTCCTCGTCCTGCCCCGGCGGGCGGTGGAGCGGGCCCGCGGCCAGGCCTTCGTCACCGTCCTGCGGCCCGACGGTTCCACCGAGCGGGTCCCGGTCCGCCTGGGCCTGGAGGGCCCCACCCAGGTGGCGGTGCTGGAGGGGCTTGCCGAGGGGGACCAGGTCCTCCTCCCCCAGCGCCCCGCCGGCTCCCGTCCCGCCGGGTCCGGCGGGGGGGTCCGCCTCCCCCTCCCGGGGGTGGGGAGGTAGCCGTGCTCCTGGAGCTCAAGGGGGTGAAGAAGGTCTACCGCAACGGCGAGGCGGCCTTCCCCGCCCTCAAGGGGGTGGACCTGCGGGTGGCGGAGGGGGAGATGCTCGCGGTCATGGGGCCTTCGGGCAGCGGCAAGAGCACCCTGCTGCAGATCCTGGGCCTCCTGGACCGGCCCACGGAGGGGGAGTACCTCCTCCTGGGGCGGCCCACCGCCGGGCTTTCCGAGGAGGAGCGGGCCTACCTGCGCAACCGCTTCATCGGCTTCGTCTTCCAGGCCTTCTTCCTCCTGCCCCGGCTCACCGCGGTGGAGAACGTGGAGGTCCCCTTGGCCTACGCCGGGGTGCCCCCGAGGGAGCGCAGGCGGCGGGCCCTGGCCCTCCTGGAGCGGGTGGGCCTCCTGGAGAGGGCGGGAAGCCTCCCCAACCAGCTCTCCGGGGGGCAGCGCCAGCGGGTGGCCATCGCCCGGGCCCGGGCCCTGAGGCCGCCCCTCCTCCTCGCCGACGAGCCCACCGGGGCCCTGGACACCAGGACGGGGGAGGAGATCCTGGACCTCTTCGGGGAGCTCAACCGGGAGGGGACCACGGTGATCGTGGTCACCCACGAGGCCGGGGTGGCGGAGAGGACCCGCCGCATCGTGCGGGTGCGGGACGGGGCCATCGTGGCCGACGAGGGGAGGGGGTAGGGATGGGGCCCTCCAGGGTGGGGCTTGCCTTCCCCGAGGTGGTGCGCATCGCCCTCCGGGCCATCGCCGCCAACCCCCTGCGCTCCGCCCTCACCGCCTTGGGGGTGGTTATCGGGGTGGCGGCGGTGGTGGCCCTCACCATGGTGGGCCAGGGGACCACCCGGCAGGTGGTGGGCCTCCTGGAGGGGCTGGGCACCAACCTCCTCACCGTGGGCCCGGCCCAGGGCCCCCGGGGCTCCACCGGGGGCCTGGTGCGGGGGGGAGGCCCGGCCAACCTCCCCCTGGCCGACGCCTGGGCCATCCTGGAGGCCTTCCCCGAGGAGGTGGTGGGGGTGGCCCCCACGGTGCAGGCCAGCTTCCAGGTCCGCCAGGGGGCCCTGAACCAGCGGGTTACGGTGGTGGGCACCTGGCCCGACTTCGCCCGGGTGCGCAACGCCAGCCCCGAGCGGGGGGCCTTCTTCACCTGGGAGGACCTGGAGGGGCGGGGGCGGGTGGCGGTCCTGGGGGCTACCCTGGCCCAGGAGCTCTTCGCCGAGGAGGACCCCCTGGGCCAGCGCCTGCGCATCCAGGGGGTGCCCTTCACCGTGATCGGGGTCCTCCCCGAGGTCCAGGGCCCGGGGAACCCCAACCGCCAGGTCCTGGTCCCCCTCTCCACCTACTTCCAGCGCCTGGCCCGGCCGGAGCCGGGGGAGCCCCGGGTGAACGCCATCTACCTCCAGGGGGCGGACCGCCAGGGCCTCAGGGACCTCCAGGCCCGCCTCGAGGCCCTGCTGGCCGAGCGGCGGGGCCTGGCCGACCCCGAGGCTTACGATTTCTACGTGGTCAGCCAGCAGGAGGTCCTGGAGAGCGTCAACCAGACCACCCTCCTCCTCACCCTTTTCCTCGGGGGGGTGGCGGCCATCAGCCTCCTGGTGGGGGGGATCGGCATCATGAACATCATGCTGGTCTCCGTCACCGAGCGGACCCGGGAGATCGGGGTGCGCAAGGCCCTGGGGGCCAGGCCCAGGGACGTCCTGGCCCAGTTCCTGGCGGAGTCCGTGGTCCTCTCCGTGGGGGGTGCGGTCCTGGGGGTGGGCCTGGGCCTCCTCATGGCCCGCCTGGTGGGCCAGGCCATCGGGGTGGTCCCCGTCTTCTCCCCCTTGAGCGTGGCCGTGGCCTTCCTCTTCGCGGTCCTCGTGGGGGTCTTCTTCGGCCTCTACCCCGCCTGGCGGGCGGCGCGGCTGGACCCGGTGGAGGCCCTGCGCTACGAGTAGCCCTACCGGAGCCGCTTCAGGGCCTCCTTGATGAGCTCCTGGGCCTTGGCCCCCGGGTTTTTGGCCAGCAGGTCCAGCACCACCCCCCGGGCCTGGCCCTCCTTGAAGCCCAGGGCGGCCAGGGCCAGGATGGCCTCCTCCGCCGCCTGGCTTTCCACCTTTTGCCCGGTGAGGAGGTGGGGGGGCACCTTGCCCTTGAGCTCCAGGGCGATGCGCTCGGCAAGCCGCTTTCCCACGCCGCTCGCCGCGGTGAGGAGCCTCAGGTCCCCTTCCGCCAGGGCCCGGGCCAGGAGCCTGGGCCCCAGGGCGGAGAGGAGGGCGAGGGCCGCCTTGGGCCCCACCCCGCTCACGGAGAGGAGGAGCTCAAAGAGGAGGAGGCTCTCCTCGTCGGGGAAGCCGTAGAGGAGGGGCCCCTCCTCCCGGAGCTGAAGGTGGGTGTAGGCCTCGGCCTCCTGCCCCTCGCGAAGCCCTTGCAGGAAGGGCTGGGGGGCCTGGAGGAGGAAGCCCACCCCCCCCACCAGGAGGAGGAAGCGGTCCTCCCCCTTGCGCACCACGGTGCCCCTGAGGTAGCGGATCATCGGCCCTGGAACCGGGGGGGGCGTTTTTCCCGGAAGGCCCTTACCCCCTCCTCGTGGTCCAGGGTGCGGCCCGCCTCCCCCTGGAGGATGGCCTCGAGGGCAAGGGCCTCCGTGAGGGAAAGCCGGTAGGTCTCCAGGAGGAGCTTCCGGGTGAGGGCGTAGGCCCGGGTGGGCCCCTGGGCCAGCTCCCGGGCCACCGCCAGGGCCTCCTCCAGAAGCCTTTCCCCCGGCACCACCCGGTGCACCAGGCCCAGGGAGAGGGCCTCCTTGGCGGAGAGCCTGGGGGAGAGGAGGAGGAGCTCCTGGGCCTTGGCCAGGCCCACGAGGCGCGGGAGGAGGAAGCTCATCCCCGAGTCCGGCACCAGGCCGATGCGGGTGAAGGCGGTGGCGAAGCTGGCCTCCTCCGCCGCCAGCCGGTAATCCCCCCAAAGGGCCAGGCTCATCCCCGCCCCCGCCGCTGCCCCGTTCACCGCCACCACCAGGGGCTTCTCCAGGCCGGCCATGGCCTCCACCACCCGGTTGTAGCGGCGCAGGTGGGCCTCGTAGTCGGGCTTTTGCTCCCCAAACTCCGCGAGGTCCTGCCCCGCACAAAAGGCCCGCCCCGCCCCGGTGAGGAGGAGGGCCCGCACCTCCGGGTCCCCGTTCGCCTCCTTTAGGGCGGCGTGGAGCTCGTCCAGGAGCGCTCCCGTGAGGGCGTTGAGCCGTTCCGGCCGGTTCAGGGTGAGGTGGAGGATGCCTTCCCGTCTTTCCTTCAGCACCATGGCCCCATTGTAAGGGCCCGGAGCACCTACACCGCTTTTGGTGTAGCGTAGATGGAGGGGCATGCGCCCCTTTCCTGAGGTTGAGGAGGCGGGAATGGAGCTCACCCTGGAGAGCCAAGGCTACCTGGAGGCCCTCTACCGGGCCTACCTGG
The DNA here is from genome assembly GCF_004307015.1 of Thermus thermamylovorans. Classification (NCBI taxonomy): domain Bacteria; kingdom Thermotogati; phylum Deinococcota; class Deinococci; order Thermales; family Thermaceae; genus Thermus; species Thermus thermamylovorans. The sequence goes on along the minus strand of NZ_SIJL01000005.1, from coordinate 65,998 downwards.
AGGATCCCTTCGCCCTGCCCGAGGAGTGGCGGCGCTACTTCTCCGCCCTGGCGCTGGAGGACGGCCGACGAGAGCCCCCTCCGGTGGCCCCCGCGGAGGCCCTGGACCTGGGCTTCCTCCTCAAGGTGGAGCGCCTGGTCCAGGCCTACCGGGAGCTCGGGCACCTGGCGGCCCGCATCGACCCCCTGGGGCGGGAGCGGCCCAGGCCCAAAGCGCTCACCCTCGAGGCCCACGGCCTTAGCCCCAAGGACCGGGAAAGGCCCCTGCCCCCCCTCTTCGGGGCCCCCACCCTGGGGGCGCTTCTGGAAGTCCTGGAGCGGACCTACCTGGGGCCGGTGGGCTTCGAGGTGGCCCACGTGGAGCCCGAGGAGCGGGCCTGGCTCCTTTCCCGCATCGAGGCCCCTTGGGAACGCCCCCCCAAGGAGGTGCGCCGCCGCATGCTGGAGCGGCTCATGCAGGCGAGCCTCTTTGAAGGCTTCCTGCAGCGGAAGTACCTGGGGGCCAAGACCTTCAGCGTGGAGGGCCTGGAAAGCCTCATCCCCCTTCTCCTTTCCGCGGTGGAGGAGGCCGCCCGGCTGGGGGTGCGGGAGGTGGTGATCGGCATGGCCCACCGGGGGCGGCTCAACGTCCTGGCCAACGTGGTGGGCAAGCCCTTCGAGCGCATCTTCCTGGAGTTCGAGGAGATCTTCCCCGAGGGCTACGCCGGGGACGTGAAGTACCACCTGGGCTTCTCCAACGACCTCGCCACCCCCTATGGGCCGGTGCACGTCTCTCTCAACTTCAACCCCAGCCACCTGGAGTTCGTGAACCCCGTGGCCCTGGGGAGGCTTCGGGCCAAGCAGGACCGCTTCGGCGACCGGGAGCGGAAGAGGGGCCTGGCCCTCCTGGTCCACGGGGATGCGGCCTTCATCGGGGAGGGGATCGTCCAGGAGACCCTGAACCTCTCCCGGCTCCCCGGTTACCGGGTGGGGGGCACCCTCCACGTGGTGGCCAACAACCAGCTGGGCTTCACCACCAACCCCGAGGAGTACACCTCCTGCCGCTACCCCACGGACATCGCCAAGATGCTGGGGGCCCCCGTCTTCCACGCGAACGCCGAGGCGGTGGACGAGCTCCTCTTCGTCCTGCGCCTGGCCCTGGAGTACAGGAGCCGCTACGGCAAGGACGCGGTCATCGACCTGGTGGGCTACCGCCGCCGGGGGCACAACGAGACGGACGAGCCTACCTTCACCCAGGCCCCCATGTACGCCCTCATCGCCAGGCGCCCCGAGCCCTGGAAGGTCTACGCCGAGAGGCTTCTAAGGGAGGGCGTGGTGGGGGAGGAGGAGCTCAAGGCCTGGCAGGAGGCCTACCTGGAGCGCCTGGAGAGCGCCTTTGCCCAGGTGAAGGCCGAGCCCGGGCCCGTGGTGCCCCACGGCCTTTCCGGCCTCTGGCGGGGGTACGTGGGGGGGCCGGACCACCTGGTTCCCGAGGCGGACACCGCGGTGCCCAAGGAGGTCTTGAAGGGCCTCTTGCAGCGCCTGGCCAGCGTCCCCGAGGGCTTCGGGGTGCACCCCAAGCTCAAGCGCTTCCTGGAAGCCCGCCTGGAGATGGCCGAGGAAAGGCGCCCCCTGGACTGGGCGGCGGCGGAGGCCCTGGCCTTCGCCTCCCTGGCGGCGGAGGGGCACCGGGTGCGCCTCACGGGGCAGGACGCCCTCAGGGGCACCTTCACCCAGCGCCACGCCGCCCTCTACGATTACCAGACGGGCAGGCCCTACATCCCCCTGCAGCACCTGGCCGAGGGGCAGGCGGAGGTGGAGATCCATAACTCCCCCCTCTCCGAGGCCGGGGTGCTGGGCTTCGAGTACGGGTACAGCCTGGACTACCCCGAGGGCCTCGTCCTCTGGGAGGCCCAGTTCGGGGACTTCGTCAACGTGGCCCAGGTCTACATCGACCAGTTCCTGGCCAGCGCCGAGGCCAAGTGGAACCGGCTTTCCGGCCTGGTCCTCCTCCTGCCCCACGGCCTCGAGGGCCAGGGCCCCGAGCACTCCTCCGCCCGCCTGGAGCGCTTCCTGCAACTGGGGGCCCAGGATAACCTCCAGGTGGCCTACCCCACCACCCCCGCCCAGCTCTTCCACCTCCTGCGCCGCCAGGTGAAGCGCCCCCTGCGCAAGCCCCTGGTGGTCATGACCCCCAAAAGCCTCCTCCGCCACCCCGAGGTGGTTTCCTCCTTGGAGGAGCTCGCCCAAGGGGGCTTCCAGAAGGTGATCCCGGAAAGGGTCAAGGGGGCCAGGAAGGTCCTCCTCACCTCGGGCAAGGTCTACTACGACCTCCTGCAGAAGCGCCGGGAGCTGGGGGCGGAGGACGTGGCCATCCTAAGGCTGGAACTCCTCTACCCCTTCCCCGAGGCCGAGCTTAAGGAGGCCCTGGGCTTCTACCCCAAGAAGACCCCGGTGGTCTACGTCCAGGAGGAGCCGGTGAACCAGGGGGCCTGGTGGTACCTCTCCGCCCGCTTCAACGTAGCTTCGCTGACCTGCGGGGAGATCTACGGCCACCCCTTCGGCGTGGTGGCCCGCCCCGAGTCCCCGAGCCCCGCGGTGGGCTCCTCCAAGGTGCACAAGCTGGAACAGGAAAGGCTTTTGGAAGAGGCCTTCCGGTGAGGAGGTAAGCGGTGCAAGAGCTGAAAGTGCCCTCCGTGGGCGAGTCCATCGTGGAAGTGGAAGTGGGCGCTTGGCTGAAGCGGGAAGGGGAGGGCTTTGCCCAGGACGAGCCCCTGGTGGAGCTCATCACCGACAAGGCCACCCTCGAGCTCCCCGCCCCCTTTGCGGGAACCCTTGCCAAGATCCTGAAGCGCACCGGGGAGACGGCCCGGGTGGGGGAGGCCATCGCCCTCCTGGAAGCGGGGGCGCAGGCGGCCGCCCCGGCCCCCCAGGCCCCGGCGGAGGCGGCCAAGGCCCCCGAGCCCATGGCCATGCCCGCTGCGGAGCGCCTCCTGCGGGAGGCGGGGGTGGCCCCTGAGGCGGTCCAGGGCACGGGCCTGGGGGGGCGCATCCTCAAGGAGGACGTGCTCCGCCACCTGGAGGCCCAGGCGGCCCCCCCTCCCGCCCCTGCCCCCGCACCCGCCCCGGCGGCCCAGCCCCCCGCCGACCGCCCCTGGCGGGTGAGCGAGGCGGTGCCCATGACCCCTTTGCGCCGCCGCATCGCCGAAAGGCTCCTTTTGGCCCGGCAGACCACGGCCATGCTCACCACCTTCAACGAGGCGGACATGTCCGCGGTCATCGCCCTCAGGAAGGAGCTGGGCGAGGCCTTCCAGAAGAAGCACGGGGTACGGCTTGGCTTCATGAGCTTCTTCGTGAAGGCGGTGGTCCAGGCCCTGAAGGAGATCCCCGAGCTGAACGCCGAGATCCGCGATAACGCCATCCTCTACCACCGCTACTACGACATCGGGGTGGCCGTGGGGGGTGGGGAGGGCCTCGTGGTCCCGGTCCTGCGGGACGCCGACCGGCTTTCCTTCGCCGAGATCGAGCGCCAGATCGCGGACTTCGCCGAAAGGGCCCGCAGCCGAAAGCTCAAGCCCGAGGAGCTCATGGGGGGCACCTTCACCATCACCAACGGCGGGGTCTACGGCTCCTTGAACTCCACCCCCCTCCTCAACCCGCCCCAGGTGGGCATCCTGGGCATGCACGCCATCCAGGAAAGGCCCGTGGCCCGGGAGGGGCAGGTGGTGATAAGGCCCATGATGTACCTGGCCCTTTCCTACGACCACCGCATCGTGGACGGCCGGGAGGCGGTCACCTTCCTGCGCCGGGTGAAGGAGCTGGTGGAAAACCCGGTGCGTCTCCTCTTGGAGGTCTAACGTGGAGGCCTACGACCTTTTGGTGATCGGGGCGGGCCCCGGGGGGTACGTGGCCGCCATCCGCGCCGCCCAGCTGGGGATGCGGGTGGGGGTGGTGGAGAAGGAAAAGGCCTTAGGGGGTACCTGCCTGCGGGTGGGGTGCATCCCCTCCAAGGCCCTTCTGGAGACCACGGAGCGCATCTACGAAGTCCAGAAGGGCCTCATTGGGGCCAAGGTGGAGGGCCTAACCCTGGACCTCCCCGCCCTCATGGCCCACAAGGACCGGGTGGTCGGGGCCAACACCCAAGGGATCGAGTTCCTCTTCCGGAAAAACGGCATCGCCCGCCACCAGGGAACGGCCCGCTTCCTCTCCGAGCGGAAGGTGCGGGTGGAGGAAACCGGGGAGGAGCTTTCCGCCCGCTACATCCTCATCGCCACGGGAAGCGCCCCCCTCCTTCCCCCCTGGGCGGAGGTGGACTTGGAGCGGGTGGTGACCTCCACCGAGGCCCTGAGCTTCCCCGAGGTGCCGGAAAGGCTCATCGTGGTGGGGGGCGGGGTGATCGGCCTCGAGCTCGGGGTGGTCTGGCACCGCCTGGGGGCGGAGGTGGTCGTCCTGGAGTACCTGGACCGCATCCTCCCCACCATGGACGCCGAGCTTTCCCGGGCGGCGGAGCGGGTCTTCCGCAAGGAGGGGCTGGAGATCCGCACCCGGGTGAGGGTACAGGCGGTGCGCCCCGAGGGGAAGGGGGCCCGGGTGGAGCTGGAGGGGGGCGAGGTCCTCGAGGCGGACCGGGTTCTCCTGGCCGTGGGTCGCAGGCCCTACACCGAGGGGCTTTCCCTGGAAAACGCTGGGCTGGCCACCGACGAGCGGGGCCGCATCCCCGTGGACGAGCACCTCCGCACCCAGGTGCCCCACATCTACGCCATCGGGGACGTGGTGCGGGGCCCCATGCTGGCCCACAAGGCTAGCGAGGAGGGCATCGCCGCGGTGGAGCACATGGTGCGGGGCTATGGCCACGTGGACTATTTGGCCATCCCCAGCGTGGTCTACACCCACCCCGAGGTGGCCGGGGTGGGGTACACCGAGGAGGAGCTAAAAGCGCAGGGCATCCCCTATAAAGTGGGGAAGTTCCCCTACTCCGCTTCGGGCCGCGCCCGGGCCATGGGGGAGACCGAGGGCTTCGTTAAGGTCCTGGCCCACGCCCAGACGGACCGCATCCTGGGGGTCCACGGGATCGGGGCCCGGGTGGGGGACGTCCTGGCCGAGGCCGCCCTGGCCCTCTTCTTCAAGGCCAGCGCCGAGGACGTAGGCCGGGCCCCCCACGCCCACCCCTCCCTCTCCGAGATCCTCAAGGAGGCGGCCCTGGGGGCCTGGGAGCGGCCCATCCACCTTTAGGCCTTTCCCAAGCACAAAAGGGCCCGCCCCTGGGGCGGGCCCTTTCCCAATGGTCCGTCTAGGGCCTAGCCAGGGTGATTACGGGGGACTCCCAGGTTTCCCAGTGCCGGGGATTGTTGGGATCCCCCAAGGCCTTCAGCACCCGGATGCGCACGATGTAGTCCCCGTTAGGCACTTCGCGGAGGAAGGTATTAGGACCCTGGCCCCGGTCCATATTGCTGTGAATACGCCGCCCGTCCCAGGCGAAGGCGAAGAAACCGGTGGAGGAGGAGTTCCGGGGCAGGTACTCCAGGTCCACGAACTTGTTGAAGACGGGGTGTACGGGCCTGCGGGTCCTGGCCTCCAGGATCTCCATCTCCAGCTTCTGGGCCTGGTGGGCCAGGTGGACCAGGAAGTAGGGGATGTCCCCCTCCTGCAGGCTGAAGGTGGCGGGGTCGGTGAGGCGAACGTAGGTGCCGCCCTCCAGCCGGGCCAACCAGGGGAAGCCGAAGGGCGTGGGCTCCAAGACCCTAATGGCTTGGTAGTCCCCTTTGTAGCCCCCGTAGGGCACGCGGGCCACCACCCGGCCCTCCTCGTCGGTGATCACGAGGTACCCTCCGAAGACGCTCCCGTCCGCCAACCCAGGGTTGGGGGTGATGGTGACCCCCACCGTGGCCGATTGGCCGGGGGCCAGGGTCAGGGTGGCCGGGGCGAACTCCACGGTGGAAGGCGCGTTGAAGTACGTTACGGTGAAGGTGCCCCGGGTAGCAGGGGCCGGTTGGTGGCTCAGGGTGTAGGTGGCGAAGCCAGGGCCCTTATGGGTAAGGGTGATGGCCGCGTAGGCTGAACCCCTTTCCACTTCCCCCAGGCTCAGCTTGGGAGGGCTTACCCGCAAGGGGCTTTGGAGGGCATCCAGGATCTGGACCATCCCCGCGCCTTGGCGGTGGGTGACCTCGAGGAGGCCAGTGGCGGGGGCTACGGAGAGGCGCTGGGGCTTGGCGCTGTTCATCAGGGCGGCCTGTACCTCTTCGGGCCGGGCCCGGGGGTTGGCCTGTAGGTAAAGGGCCACGGTCCCGGCCACATGGGGAGCGGCCATGGAGGTACCGCTTAGGGTGGCGTACCCGCCCAGGTGCCGCGGGTAGGTGGAGTAGATGAGGCCGCCCGGGGCCCCCAGGTCGGGCTTCAAGGCCAGGTCCGGGGAGAGGCCAAAGGAGCTAAAGCTGCTCACCAGGTTCCCCGTGGGGTTGGGGAAGGAACCCACCTGGTCGGTCCAGGTGAGGGTGACTGCCCCCAGTTGCTGCAAGCGGTTGTAGATGAGAACCCCATCGGCGTCGGAGATGGTCACCACGGGGATGTTCACCGGGGGTGTGCCGGCCACGGTGGCGGAGAAGCGGCCCGGAACGTTGTTGTAAAGGATAACTGCCGCCGCGCCCGCAGCCTCAGCGTTCTTGGCCTTGGTGTAAAAAGTACACCCACCCCGGCGGATGAGGGCCGCGTGCCCCTCGAGGCTCCCCGCGGGCAGGGGGCTGCACGCATCGGCGGTAGCAGTAGGGGTTCCGGTGGCCTGGATGGGGAGGCTCCCTGAGGTGGGAGGGGGTGGGGCGGCCGCGGCCGGGGAGTAGCCGATGGGTTGGCCGTCGGGGGAGAGGGTGAAAGTGCTCAAAGTGACGGCGATGTTGTCAAAAGAGCCCACCCCGATGACCTTGCTCCCTACCCCGGGAGCGCTCATGGAGAAGGTACCAGCTGCCCCACTGTTCCCCGCAGAGGCTACTACCACCACCCCGCGGGTCACCAGCCGGTCCGAGGCCACGGCCGTGGGGTACTGGGGCCAGAGGAAGGCCGCTCCCAGGCTCATGTTCACCACGTCCATGCGGTCCTTCCAGGCCATCTCCAAGGCGGCCAGGATGATGTCCGCCGTGGTGGAGCCCTCGCAGCCGAAGACCTTGTAAGCCCCAAAGAGAACCTCCGGGGCCACCCCCTTCACCCGGCCGTTGGCCCCCACGATGCCCGCCACGTGGGTCCCGTGGCCGTTGCAATCGTTGGGGATGGGGTCAGGCCTAGGGATCCGCCGCTCGGGGTCGGGGCTGCCCGCATTGAAGTCATCCCCCACGAAGTCCCACCCGGCCACGATGCGCCCTGCCAGGTCAGGGTGGTCCAGGTCAATGCCCGTGTCGATAATCGCCACCCGCACCCCCCTGCCGGTGAGGCCGAGTTCGCTCTGCACCAGGTCCGCCTGGGTCTGGGTGAGGGCAGTGAATAGCTCAGGGGCCGTCCCTCCTTCCATCGCTTGGGGAATGGGTACTGCCACCACCGGCCAGACGGCCCGCACCCCGGGAAGGGCCCGGAGCTTGGCTGCTTGGGCAGGGGTGGCCTCCACGGAGAGGCCGTTCCAAAGCTCAGCGAACTCCAGCCTCTCCCGGAAGGGTATCCCATTGGCCCGGGCCAGGGCCCGGAAGTTGGCCCGCTCCTGGGCGATGGCCGCCGGATTGCCCCCTTCGATGACCGGGGGCCCGGAAAGCTCTACGAACCAGAGGGCAGGGGTCTCGTCCACCATCTCCCCGCCCAGAGCGCCTGCTTGGGTGGTGAGGGTCTGTACCGGTTCCCTTTGCTTCTGGCCTTGTTGCAGGTTGGCGCAGGAGGCCAAAAGGGCCAGGAGGCCAAGTAGGCCAATAGCCTTCCAAATGCGCATGCAATCCTCCACTTGCCTGGGGCAAGAAACCTTGGAACCAAATTCCGCGTGCCTGGGGTCCTTATCTCCAGAAGGAAGTTTCACAACAGGGTTTTCCGGGCCTTGTTCCCACCCCCTTTCTCCTGGCTGACCTAAGGGTCAGTCTAAGGGGATGCCCCGGCTCCCTGTCAACCGGGCTTTTATGCTCCTGCGGCCTGGGAATTGGCGAAGACCCGGCCAGCTTACGGCAGGCTGGCGGGCCCTTCGTGTAAACTTATGCATGCCCCTCGAGGGGCTAGACTAGGGGTTGGCATGAAGATCGTCCTGGCATACTCCGGCGGGCTGGACACCAGCATCATCCTCAAGTGGCTCAAGGAAACCTACGGGGCCGAGGTCATCGCCTTCACCGCGGACATCGGCCAGGGGGAGGAGGTGGAGGAGGCCCGGGAAAAGGCCCTCAGGACCGGGGCTTCCAAGGCCATCGCCCTGGACCTGAAGGAAGAGTTCGTGCGGGACTTTGTCTTCCCCATGTTCCGCGCGGGAGCGGTGTACGAGGGGTACTACCTCCTGGGCACCGCCATCGCCCGGCCCCTCATCGCCAAGTACCTGGTGCGGATCGCCGAGGAGGAGGGAGCCGAGGCCGTCGCCCACGGGGCCACGGGCAAGGGCAACGACCAGGTGCGCTTTGAGCTCACCGCCTACGCCCTGAAGCCGGACATCCGGGTCATCGCCCCCTGGCGGGAGTGGCACTTCAAGGGCCGGCAGGAGATGATCGCCTACGCGGAGGCCCACGGCATCCCCGTGCCCGTGACCCAGGAGAAGCCCTACTCCATGGACGCCAACCTCCTGCATATTTCCTACGAAGGGGGGGTGCTGGAAGACCCCTGGGCCGAGCCCCCCAAGGGGATGTTCCGCATGACCCTGGACCCCGAGGAGGCCCCCGACGCCCCGGAGTACGTGGAGGTGGCGTTTGAAGGGGGGGATCCGGTGGCGGTGAACGGGGAGAGGCTTTCCCCGGCGGCCCTTCTGCAGAGGCTCAACGGGATCGGGGGCCGGCACGGGGTGGGCCGGGTGGACCTGGTGGAAAACCGCTTTGTGGGCATGAAGTCCCGCGGGGTCTACGAGACCCCGGGAGGGACCCTCCTTTACCACGCCCGGCGGGCGGTGGAAAGCCTCACCCTGGACCGGGAGGTGCTCCACCAGCGGGACCAGCTCGCCCCCAAGTACGCGGAGCTCGTCTACTACGGCTTCTGGTACGCCCCCGAGCGGGAGGCCCTCCAGGCCTACTTTGACCACGTGGCCCAGGCGGTCACCGGGGTGGCAAGGCTCAAGCTCTACAAGGGGAACGTCTACGTGGTGGGGCGCAAAGCCTTCAAGAGCCTCTACCAGAAGGACCTGGTCTCCTTTGACGAGCTGGGGGGCTACGACCAGAAGGACGCCGAGGGCTTCATCCGGATCCACGCTCTGCGCCTTAGGGTGCGGGCCATGGCGGAAAGGCCCCAAGAGGGCAAAGCCCTCTCGGGGACCCCAAAGGAGGGGGAGCCCTATGGCCCATAGGACCTGGGGGGGCCGCTTCGCCGAGGGGCCGGATGCGCTTGCGGCCCGCTTCAACGCCTCCCTTTCCTTTGACCAGGCCCTCTGGCGGGAGGACCTCTGGCAGAACCGGGTCCACGCCCGGATGCTCCACGAGGTGGGCCTCCTCACAGAGGAGGAGCTAAGGGCCATCCTCGAGGGCCTGGACCGGATTGAGGAGGAGATCCAGGCGGGCACCTTCCCCTGGCGGGAGGCGCTTGAGGACGTGCACATGAACCTGGAGGCCCGCCTCACGGAGCTCATCGGCCCTCCTGGGGGCAAGCTCCACACCGCCCGTAGCCGCAACGACCAGGTGGCCACGGACCTGAGGCTTTTCCTCCGGGGGGCTATCGACGAGCTTCTGGCCCTCCTCCTGGCGTTGCGCCGGGTGCTGGTGGGAGAGGCCGAGCGGCACCTGGAGCCCCTCCATGTCCTCCCCGGCTACACCCACCTGCAGCGGGCCCAGCCCATCCTGCTTTCCCATTGGTTTTTGGCCTACTACGAGATGCTTTCCCGGGACGCGGGGAGGCTCGAGGACGCCAGGGAGCGCCTCAACGAAAGCCCCCTGGGGGCGGCGGCCCTGGCGGGAACGGGCTTTCCCATAGACCGCCACCACACTGCCAGGGAGCTTGGCTTCACCAGGCCCATGCGCAACTCCCTGGACGCGGTGGCCAGCCGGGACTTCGCCCTCGAGGTCCTCTCCGCCCTCAACATCGGCATGCTCCACCTCTCCCGGATGGCGGAGGAGCTTATCCTCTACAGCACCGAGGAGTTCGGCTTCGTGGAGGTGCCGGACGCCTTCGCCACCGGAAGCTCCATCATGCCCCAGAAGAAGAACCCGGACATCCTGGAGCTCATCCGGGCCAAGGCGGGGCGGGTCCTGGGGGCCTTGGTGGCGCTCTCAGCGGTGGTGAAGGGCCTGCCCCTCGCCTACAACAAGGACCTGCAGGAGGACAAGGAACCCCTTTTGGATGCCCTCGCCACCTACCGGGATAGCCTTAAGCTCCTCGCCGCCCTTCTTCCCGGGCTCAGGTGGCGGCGGGAGAGGATGGGGCGGGCGGCGGAGGAGGGCTATGCCCTGGCCACGGAGCTCGCCGACTACCTGGCGGCGAAGGGGCTTCCCTTCCGGGAAGCCCACCACGTGGTGGGCCGCCTGGTGCGGAGGCTGGCGGAGGAGGGAAGGGCCTTGAAGGACCTGGCCCTGGAGGAGCTCAAGGCCCACCACCCCCTCTTCGCCGAGGACGCCCTGCCCCTCCTCCGGCTGGAAACCGCCATCCACCGCCGCCATTCCTTTGGGGGCACGGCCCCCGAGGCGGTGCGGGAAAGGCTTCTGGAGGCCAAGAAGGAGGTGGGCCTTGACTGAGGTGAAGGGACTGGAGCTTTCCCCGGTGGCCCTGCCGGAGGTGCGCCCCCAGGCGGCGGTGGAGCTCAGGAAGGCCAGGCTTTCCGACGTGGACGCCATCTACTGGCTCATCCGATACTGGGCGGAGAAGGGGCTCATGCTGGTCAGGAGCCACAGCCACCTCTACGAGAACATCCGCGACTTCCAGGTCCTCGAGGACGAGGACGGGCACATCGTGGGCACCGTGGCCCTGCACGTCCTCTGGCGGGACCTGGCGGAGATCCGGGGCCTGGCGGTGCACCCCGGGAGGCAGGGGGAGGGCCTGGGGCGCTGGCTGGTTTTGGGGGCGGAGCGGGAGGCCCGGGACCTGGGCCTGCCCCGGGTCTTCGCCTGGACCCTGCAGGTGGGCTTTTTCCGCTCCTTGGGTTACCAGGTGACCACCCGGGAGGCCCTCCCCCCCAAGGTGTGGAGCGAGTGCAACGCCTGCCCCTTCTACGAGAACTGCCGGGAGATCGCCGTCATCAAGGGGCTTTCCCCAGGGGCCTTTGGAAGCTAAGATGGGTGGGATGGCGAAGGAGCGCGCGGTTTTGGTCCTGGAGGACGGCACCGTCTACCGGGGCTACGCCTTCGGGGCCCGGGGGAAGACGGTGGGGGAGGTGGTCTTCAACACCGCCCAGACCGGCTACCAGGAGATCATGACCGACCCCAGCTACCACGGGCAGATCGTGGTCATGACCTACCCCCACCAGGGCAACTACGGGGTGAACGTCTACGACATGCAGTCCAACCGCCCCTGGGTGAAGGGCTTCGTGGCCAAAGAATTCAGCCGGGTGGCCTCCAACCCCAGGGCCCAGCAGACCCTAGGGGAGTTCATGGAGTTCTACGGGGTGGTGGGGATCGAGGGGATCGACACCCGGGCCCTGGTGCGCAAGATCCGCGAGGGGGGGGTGCTGAAGGGGGCCATCGCCCACGCCTCCCTCTATGGGAGCCCGGACCACGCCTTCACCCCCGAGGAGCTTTTGGCCCTACGCCAGGAGGCCAAGGCCTGGACGGACATCGACGGGCGGGACATGACCCCGGAGGTCTCCACCCCCCTGCCCTACGCCTGGCCCACCCTGCGTTCGGGGCGGCGCATCGTGGTCATGGACTTCGGCATCAAGCACGCCATCGTGGAGAACCTGGCCGCCCAGGGGTTTGAGATCCTGGTGGTGCCGGGTAAGACCCCCGCGAGCCAGATCATGGCCCTGGAGCCCCATGGCCTTCTCATCAGCAACGGCCCCGGGGACCCCTCCATGCCCCGCTACGCCCACGAGACCATCTGGAAGCTCATGGGGCTACTTCCCACCTTCGGCATCTGCCTGGGGCACCAGCTTCTGGCCCTGGCCGCGGGGGGGCGCACCTACAAGATGAAGTTCGGCCACCGGGGGGCCAACCACCCGGTGAAGAACCTCCTCACGGGGAAGGTGGAGATCACCAGCCAAAACCACGGCTATGCGGTGGACATCGACTCCCTGAGGGAGTTCAAGCCCACCCACATCAACCTCAACGACGGGACCCTCGAGGGCATGGCCCACGCCCGCTACCCCGTCTTCTCCGTGCAGTACCACCCGGAGGCTGCCCCCGGGCCCCACGACGCCCTCTACCTCTTCCGCCGCTTCCTGGAGGAGGTGGAGGCCTTCCACGGGGTTACCGGGCTCCCGGTGGAGAAGCAGAGGGCGGACGGGCACGGGATCTAGACGCCCTCCGCGGCGCAAGCCACGGCGGCGGCCCTGAAGCCCTGGGTTGGCCGGGGCCCCCACCTTGGCGCAAGCCAAGGTGGGGTGGCCTCAGTAGTCCATCCCCCGGATGTTTCCCTCCTCGTCCACGTCGATCCCCAGGGCCTGGGGCACCCTGGGGAGGCCGGGGAGGGTTTCGATCCCGCCCATGTAGACCACCACGAACCCTGCCCCCAAGCGGCAGCGGAGGTCCGTGACCCGCACCCTGAAGCCTAGGGGCCTTCCCCGGAGCCTGGGGTTGTCGGAGAGGGAGGTGGCGGCCTTGGCCATGACCACGGGGAGGGCCTCGCACCCCTCCTTCTTGGCGGCCTTGAGGGCCCTTTTGGCCTCCTCGCTCCACTCCACCCCCTCCGCCCCGTAGATGCGGGTGGCGATGGTTTCCACCTTGGCCTCGAGGGGCATCTCCAGGGGGTAAAGGGGGCGGTAGGCGTGGGGAAGCTCCAGGGCGCGCAGCACCTGTTCCGCCAGCTCCAACCCCCCTTCCCCGCCCCTGGCGTAGACCTCGCTCACGGCAAAGGGCAGGCCCCGCTCCTCGGCAAAGGCGCGCACCAAAGCGATCTCCTCGAGGGCGTCCGTGGGGAAGCGGTTTAGGGCGATCACGGGCTTATAGCCGAAAAGCTCCACGTTCTCCACGTGCTTTTCCAGGTTGGCCAGGCCCCGCCGCACCGCCTCCACGTCCGGCATCTCGTAGGCGTCCTGCCCCCCGTGGTAGCGGAGGGCCCGCAGGGTGGCCACCAGGACCACCGCTTCCGGCTTTAGCCCCCCCGTGCGGGCCACCACGTTCATGAACTTCTCCAGGCCCAGATCCGTGGCGAAGCCCGCCTCCTGCACCACGTAGTCCGCGAGGCCTAAGGCAAAGAGGCTTGCCCCCAGGGAGTTGGTGCCGTGGGCGATGTTGCCGAAGGGCCCCATGTGGACGAAGGCCGGGTTCCCCTCCGCGGTCTGCACCAGGTTGGGGAGGAAGGCCTGCCTGAGGAGGGCGGCCATGGCCCCCACCGCCCCCAGGTCCTCGGCGTAGACGGGCCGGCCCTCGTAGGTGAAGCCCACGCGCATCTTGCCCAGGCGGCGCTTCAGGTCCTTGAAGTCCCGGGAGAGGGCCATGAGGGCCATGACCTCGCTGGCCACGGTGAGCTCAAAGCTTCCCTCCCGCGGCACCCCGTGGGCCTTCCCCCCTAGGCCCAGGACGATGTGCCGCAGGGCCCGGTCGTTCATGTCGATGGCCCTCTTGAGCTCGATGCGCCGGGGGTCAATCCCGAGGGCGTTCCCCTGGTGGATGTGGTTGTCCAAAAGGGCGTTCAGGAGGTTCACCGCGCTGGTCACCGCGTGGAAGTCCCCGGTGAAGTGGAGGTTGATCTCGTGCCGGGGCTCCACCCGGGCCCGGCCGCCCCCCGTGGCCCCGCCCTTCACCCCGAAAACCGGGCCCAGAGAGGGCTCCCGTAGGGCCAAGGCCGCCTTCTTCCCCAGCCGCCACAGGGCGTCCACCAGGCCGATGGCGGTGGTGGTCTTGCCCTCTCCCGCCGGGGTGGGGGTGATGGCGGTGACCAGGATGAGCCGCCCCTTGGCCTTCGGGGGCTCCCCCAACACCTTGGCCATGTGGGGGCCGTAGGGGTAGAGCCGATCCTTGCCCAATCCCAGCTTGGCCGCCACTTCCTCGATGGGTAGAAGCGCTTCCTTGACGATCACGGGGTAAGCTTACCCCTCCTTCCCAGGGAAAGAAGTCCCGCCCTGGGGGCCCAGGTGCCAAAGCCTTTGCATCAGCTGGGGCAGGGGGATGGCCTGGACCTCAGGGGTAACGGGGTAGGTTTCCTCCCCCGGATAGACCACGAAAGCCGCTTGGGGCTTAAGATCCGCCAGGGCTTGATGGAAGCCCCGGGAGGGTTTGGGTTCTAGGCTGCGTTTTACCTCCACAGCCCAAAGGTTCCCTGAGGGAAAGACCAACAAAAGGTCGATCTCCGCTCCTGCATGGGTGCGGTAGAAGAACCCTAGCGCGCCCTCGGGGGCCACTCGGAGCAGGTTTTCCACCACAAACCCCTCCCAGCTGGCGCCCACCACGGGATGCCCCAGAAGGGTTTCCCAGTTGCCGATACCGAGGAGGGCGTGGACTAGGCCGCTATCCCGCAGGTAGAGCTTGGGGCTTTTCACCAGGCGCTTGCCCACGTTGGCCCCGTAAGGGGGAAGCCGCCTTAGGAGGTAAAGGTCTACCAGATAGTCCAAATAGCGGCTTACGGTTCTGCCGTCCAGCCCAAGGCTCCCCGCCAGGCGGGAGAGGTTGAGGGTTTCCCCCTGGAGATGGGCCAGCATGGTGAGAAGACGGCGCAGGGTTTCCGCGGGCAGCCTTCCCCCTAAGGCGGGGATTTCCCTTTCCAAATAGGTGCGGAGAAAGTCTTGGCGCCAGCGAAGGCTCTCTCCGTCGTTGGGAGCCAGGAAGCTTTCGGGGAATCCTCCTCGGAGCCAAAGGCGCTCCAGCCCTTCTGTCACCTCCAGGGGGTCTAGGGGGGTAAGCTCCAGGTAACTGGCGCGTCCCGCCAAACTTTCCCCTGCCTGCCGGGATACCTCGGGGGATACGGACCCCAAAAGAAGGTAGAGGCCCGATTTCCTTCCCGCCCGCCTTGCCCGGTCCACCAAGCTTCGGAGCAGAGGGAAGAGCTCGGGCATCCGATGCACCTCGTCCAGGATGACCAGGCGGTCCAGATAGCCTTCCAGGTAAAGCTCAGCCGCCGAAAGCTTGGCTCTATCCCTATCCGATTCCAGATCCAGGTAGTGAGCGTCAAGCTTTTTCCCCACCTCGAGGGCCAGGGTGGTTTTGCCCACTTGCCTGGCCCCGGTGAGCACCACTACCGGCACTTGGCGTAAACGCTCCTCCAGGAGAGGTTGGAGGCGACGGGTAATCATGCTTGAAAATCTAGCATCACGATGCCTGATTTTCAAGGTTAAAAATCGCCCGGCGAGGGGCAAAACCCGCGGTTACCCCCCGAAAGGAGGAGGGCCAGCGTCCCGGGAAGCCTATCCCCGTGCTCCAGCACCGCCGCCAGGGGCAGGGCCCCGGTGGGCTCCACCACCTGCTTGGTGCGGGTGAAGAGGAGGCGCTCGGCCTCGAGGATGGCCTCCTCGCTCACCGCGAGGATGGCGTCCACCCGCCTCTGGAGGATGGGGAAGGTGTGCCGTCCCAAGGCCAGGGTCCTGACCCCGTCCGCCCGGGTCCTGGGGGCCTCGGGCAGGCGCACGATCTCCCCCCGTTCCAGGCTCCTTTTGGCGTCGTCCGCGCCCTCGGGCTCCACCCCCAAGACGAGGGTGGTGGGGGAGAGGGCCTTCACCGCGGTGGCCACCCCGGCGAGGAGCCCCCCTCCCCCCACGGGGACCAGGACCGCTTCGGGGAAGACCCCGAGCCCCGCGGCCTGGGCCATGAGCTCCAACCCCGCGGTGCCCTGCCCGGCCACCACCAGGGGGTCGTCAAAGGGGTGGAGGAAGGCGTAGCCGGTTTCCTCCTGGAGGGCTTTTGCCACCTCCTCCCGGTTTTCCACCCTGACCCCCTGGTCCACCACCTCCGCCCCGTAAGCCCGGGCGGCCTGCTTCTTGAGGGGGCTCGCGTCCTCGGGCATGACGATGAGGGCTTTCACCCCCAGGACCTGGGCGGCGTAGGCCACTCCTTGGGCGTGGTTGCCGCTAGAGACCGCTAGGAGTCCCTTAGGGTTTTCCAGGGTGAGGGCCTTGGCCAGCGCTCCCCGGGCCTTGAAGCTCCCGGTCTTTTGCAGGTGCTCGGCCTTGAGGAGGAGGCGCTTCCCCAAGAGGTTGTCCAGGAGCCTCGAGGTGAGGAGGGGCGTAGGGTGGATGTACGGGCGGATGCGCCGGTAGGCGGCGTGGATCTCGGCCAGGTCCATGCCCCCATCTTGCCCCAGGATGGACACCGGGCGGAGGAGGCGCTAGAGTGGGAAGAGGTATGGACTTCCTCTACACCCTGGTCATCCTCCTCTTCCTGGGGGTCTCCGGCTTCCTCGTCTATCTGGTCCTCATCCAGGAGCCCAAGCAGGCCTCCTCCGCCGACCTCATGGGAGGGGCCGCCGACCTCTTCTCCGCCCGGGGCTTCACCGGGGGGCTTTACCGGCTCACGGTGCTCCTGGGGGTAGTCTTCGCCGGCCTGGCCCTCCTCATCGGCCTCTGGCCCCGTTGACAAAAGGCCTACCCCCCGGTACCATGGGCGTTGCCTGGGGCCGTGGCGCAGCTGGGAGCGCGCCTCAATGGCATTGAGGAGGTCAGGGGTTCGAATCCCCTCGGCTCCACCAGGAAAGCCCCCCGCAAGGGGGGCTTTGGCTTGCAGGAACCCCAGGCCTTGGGTATAGTGGAAGACCGGTAGGCCCTTCGGGGCCCTTGGGAAGGGGAAAGCCATGTTCGCGATCATCCAGACGGGCGGCAAACAGTACCGGGTGGAGCCCGGGCTGAGGCTCAGGGTGGAGAAACTTTCCGCGGAGCCGGGCAGCCAGGTGGAGTTCCCCGTCCTCCTCCTCGGGGGGGAGGAGGTGGCGGTGGGCACCCCGGTGGTGGCGGAGGCCAAGGTGGTGGCCGAGGTCCTGGCCCACGGCAAGGGCAAAAAGATCACCGTCTCCCGTTTCAAGGCCAAGGTGCAGTACCGCAGGAAGAGGGGGCACCGCCAGCCCTACACCGAGATCCTCATCCGGGAGATCCGGGGGTGAGCCATGGCGCATAAAAAGGGTCTAGGTTCCACCAAGAACGGCCGCGACTCCCAGGCCAAGCGCCTCGGGGTGAAGCGCTTCGGCGGCCAGGTGGTGCGGGCCGGGCACATCCTGGTCCGCCAGCGGGGCACCCGCTTCAAGCCCGGGAAGAACGTGGGCATGGGCCGGGACTTCACCCTCTACGCCCTGGTGGACGGGGTGGTGGAGTTCCAGGACAAGGGGCGGCTGGGCCGTTTCGTGAGCGTGCGTCCCCTGGCGTAGGCTCCGGTGTTCCAAGACGTTCTCCAGATAACCGTCGCCGCTGGCAGGGGCGGCGACGGCGCCGTCTCCTTCCGCCGGGAGAAGTTCGTGCCCAAGGGGGGGCCGGACGGGGGGGACGGGGGGCGGGGGGGGAGCGTCTACCTGCGGGCCAGGGGGGATGTAGACTCCCTCTCGGGGCTTTCCAAGCGCACCTACAAGGCGGAGGACGGGGAGCACGGCCGGGGAAGCGGCCAGCACGGCCGTAGCGGGCGGGACCTCTACGTGGAGGTCCCCCGGGGCACCCGGGTTTTCGACGCCGACACGGGGGAGCTCCTGGGAGACCTCACGGAGGAGGGCCAGCTCCTCCTGGTGGCCCGGGGCGGGGAGGGGGGGCGGGGCAACGCCCACTTCGCCACCCCCACCCGCCGGGCCCCCCGCTTCGCCGAGGCGGGGGAGGAGGGGGAGAGACGCCGCCTGCGGCTGGAGCTCATGCTCATCGCCGACGTGGGGCTCGTGGGCTACCCCAACGCCGGGAAGAGCAGCCTCCTCGCCGCCACCACCCGGGCCCACCCCAGGATCGCCCCCTACCCCTTCACCACCCTGAGCCCCAACCTGGGGGTGGTGGAGGTGGGGGAGGAGCGCTTTACCCTGGCGGACATCCCCGGGATCATCGAGGGGGCCAGCCAGGGGAAGGGCCTGGGCCTGGAGTTCCTGCGCCACATCGCCCGCACCCGGGTCCTTCTCTACGTGCTGGACGCCTCTGAGGAGCCCCTCAAAGCCCTCCGCACCCTGCGGGAGGAGGTGGGGGCCTACGACCCCGCCCTCCTCCAGCGCCCGAGCCTCATCGCCCTCAACAAGGTGGACCTGCTCGCCCCGGAGGAGGTGGAGGCCGAGGTGGCGGCCCTGGCCCAGGAAGGCCTCCCCGTCCTCCCCGTGAGCGCCCTCACCGGAGAAGGCCTCCCCGTCCTGAAGGAGGCCCTCTTAACCCTGGTGCGGGCCACCCCGGCCCCCGAGCTGCCCAAACCCGTCCCCAAGGCCGAGGTCCGGGCCGGGGTGGAGGTGGTGCCGCTGGCGGAAGGGGCCTACGAGGTGCGGGCCCCTGAGGTGGAGCGCTACCTCAGGCGCCTCAAGGGGGACCTTCAGGAGGCTGCGGGCTACCTACAGGAGGTCTTCCGGCGCCACGGGGTGGAGGCGGCCCTCAGGGCCAAGGGGGTGCGGGCAGGCGACCTCGTGCGCATCGGGGAGCGGGAGTTCGAGTACGTCCCGGAGGTGTGATGCGCATCGGTCTCTTTGGCGGTAGCTTCGACCCCATCCACCTGGGGCACCTCCTGGCCGCCAGCGAGGCCGCAAGCGCCTTGGGCCTGGACCGGGTGCTCTTCGTGGTGGCCGCCCGTCCCCCCCACAAGGCCCCGGTGGCCCCCCCTGAGGCCCGGTACGAGATGGTCCTCCTGGCCACGGCGGAGGAGGGGCGCTTTTTCGCCTCCCGCCTGGAGCTGGACCGCCCGGGGCCCAGCTACACCGTGGACACCCTCGAGGAGGCCCGGAGGCTTTTCCCGGAGGACGAGCTCTTCTTCGTCACCGGGGCCGACGCCTACCGGGACGTCCTCACCTGGAAGGAGGGGGAGAGGCTCCCCGAGCTCGCCACCTTGGTGGCCGTGGCCCGGCCCGGATACCCCCTGGACGGGGTTCCCGTCCCCGTGGTGCCCCTCTTCGTGCCCGAGGTGGGGATCTCCAGCACGGAGATCCGGCGGAGGCTTAAGGAGGGGAGGAGCGTGCGGCACTGGGTGCCGCGTCCCGTGGAGGTTTACCTTGAAAAGCATGGTCTCTACCGCTGAACTCCTGGAGAAGGTGCGGGCCCTGGTCCGCCCCGAGCGCCTGGAGCACATCCTGCGGGTGGCGGCCTTGGCCCGGGAGATCGCGGAGAGGAACGGCCTGGAGGGGGACCGGGCCTACCTGGCGGGCCTCCTGCACGACGCCGCCCGCGACCTCGAGGAGGAGGAGCTCCTCCGGCTCGCCCCCCCGGAAAACGAGGTGGAGGCGGCCCACCCCCTCTCCCTCCACGGCCGGGCGGCCCGGGCCCTGGCCCAGGCCTGGGGGGTGGAGGATCCCGAGGTCCTGGAGGCGGTGGAGGGCCACGTTTACGGGGTGAGCCCCAGCAATCCCATCGGGATGGCCCTCTATGTGGCCGACGTCTCCGAGCCCGGCCGGGGGGTGAACGCGGAGATCCGCGGGCTGGCCCTGGCCGGGAGGCTCCGGGAGGCCTACGCCCAGGCGGTGCGCAACAAGGTGGCCTACCTCCAGGGTAAAGGCGTCCCCCTCCACCCCCGGACCCTGGCCGTGTACCATAGCCTGTAATGCGCCTGCGCCCTTCCCTCCTCCTCCTTTCCGCAAGCCTCTTCGCCCTCGGAGGGGTGCTCTCCCTTCCCCGGGGCGAGGAGGAGGTCCGCCCGCGGTTTCAGCGGGAAGGGGGTTTGCCGGAGATGGCCCTGGTGGTGGCGGGCCGGGACATCGACTACTGCGCCCCCCGCACCCCTTGTGGCCCGGGAAGCCGCACGGACACCATCCTCTACGTCCGCCTCCGGGGACAGGAAGCCAGGGTCCTGGCCATCCCCCGGGACCTCTACAGCCCCTTGGTGGGGGGGAGGATCAACGCCGCCTACGCCCGGGGGGGGGCGGAGCTCCTGAAGCGGGCGGTGGAGGAGGCCACGGGGCTCGTGGTGGAGCGGCACGCCGTCATCACCCTGGAAAGCGCCGCCCGGGTGGTGGACGCCGTGGGGGGGGTGGAGGTCTACCTGGACCGCCCCATGCGGTACACGGACCGGGCGGCCGGCCTCTACATCAACTTTCCCGCGGGGCGCCTGCACCTGAGCGGGGAGGAGGCCGTCAAGTACATGCGCTTCCGCCACGACCTCCTCGGGGACTACGCCCGGCTGGACCGCATCAAAGGGGTGCTGGCCCAGGTGGCCCAAAGGGCTCAGGACCCCCGGACCTGGCCGGCCCTGGCCTCGGCCCTGCGGGCCGCCTGGCAGGAGCTGGACACCGACCTCTCCCTGGAGGAGGCCTTGGGCTACCTTCCCGCCGTGCGCGGGGTGCGCCTTTCCCTCGCCACCCTGCCCACCCGGGAGGGGCCCGGCAGCCTCCTCTCCCCGGACGAGGCGGCTCGGGGGCGTTTTCTCGCCGCCTTCCTGGGCCTGAGCCCACCCCTCTCCCCCCCGGAGGTCCCCGTCCGTCTCCGGGGGGAGGGGGAGCTTCTCCTCTGGGCCCGGGCCTTTCTCCTCCAGGAGGGGGTGGAGCCCCTCCTGGAGGAGGCGGAGGTGGTGCGGAGCGCGGTCTACGCGCAAGACCCCCGGGCGGGCGCTTACTACGCCGACCTCTTTCACCTCCCCCTCCTGGCCCCCCACCGTCCGGTGGCGGGGGTGGTGGTGGAGCTGGGAAGGGACCTGTTACAATGAGGGCAGATGGTGAAGACCCGGGAGGCGGTAGAGCTTTTGGGACGCATCAAGGATCTCCTCTGGGAAAAGAAGGCGGAAAAGGTGGTGGCCCTGGACCTGAGGGCTGTTTCCGAGAGCCTGGACTACTTCGTGGTGGCCAGCGCCACCAGCACCCCCCACCTCCAGGCCCTGGAGCGGCACGTTCAGGAAAAGCTTGAGGAGGAAGGCCTTCGCCCCCGGCCCACGGAGGGCCAAAGCCCCCGCTGGGTGGTCCTGGACTACGGGGAGGTGGTGGTCCACCTCATGACCCCGGAGGCCCGGGAGTACTACGACCTCGAGGGCTTCTGGGCCGACGCCGAACGGGTGTAGACCAAGGCCACGTGAGCCCTGCCGGGGTCTGGCGGGGCCCCTGGGGAGGGCAGCCGCGCCCGGGCTGCACCGGCTGGCCGCGGGTAGGGTCTTGCCGCCCCTTTCCCAGGGACCAGGGGGGTCTCCGCTGCTTCAGCCAAGGGGAGCTATTTTAGCCTGGGCGGGGCCAGGGGCCCCATGATGAACCGCTGGAAAAGGAGGTAGAAGACCAGGTAGACGCCCAGCTGGAACCAGAAGCTCTGGGCCAGCTCCAGCCCCAAGGCCCCCAGGAAGAGGATAAGGGCCACGGCGGCCATTACCACCAAGGTTGTGCGCAGGAAGATCCCCGGGAAGTAGCGCAGGGCCTCCCGGAAGGTCTTGGGCCGCCGCTCCTCCCATTCCCTCAGGGCCTTTTTCTTCTGTTTCTCCTCGCGCCGCTTCTTGCCCACGGGGAAAGTATACTGGGCCCCGTGGACGTGGTCCGCACTGTGGCCGACCTTCGGGCCGCCCTGCCCCAGAAGGGGGTGGGCTTCGTACCCACCATGGGCTACCTCCACCGGGGGCACCTGGCCCTGGTGGCGCGGGCCCGGCAGGAAAACCCCTTCGTGGCGGTCTCCATCTTTGTGAACCCCTTGCAGTTCGGTCCCGGGGAGGACTACCACCGTTACCCCCGGGACCTGGACCGGGACCGGGCCCTTCTGGAGGAGGCGGGGGTGGACCTCCTCTTCGCCCCCAGCGTGGAGGAGATGTACCCGGCAGGGTTTTCCACCCGGGTTAGCGTGGAGGGGCCCCTTGCCGCCCTCTGGGAGGGGGCGGTGCGCCCCGGCCACTTCCAGGGGGTGGCCACGGTGGTGGCCAGGCTCTTCCTCCTGGTGGCTCCGACCCGGGCCTACTTCGGGGAGAAGGACTACCAGCAGCTTCTGGTGATTCGCAAGATGGCGCGGGACCTGGGCTTTCCGGTGGAGGTGCTGGGGGTGCCCACGGTGCGCGAAGCGGACGGCCTGGCCCTTTCCAGCCGCAACGTTTATCTCTCCCCGGAGACCCGGGCCAAGGCCAACGTCCTCTACCGGGCCCTTTCCGCCATGCGGGAGGCGGCCCTAGGGGGCGGGAGCGTGGCCGAGGCCCTGCGGGCCGGGGAGGGGGTGCTTTGGGAGGTGCCCGAGTTCCAGAAGGACTACCTGGCCCTGGTCCACCCGGAAACCCTCCTGCCCCTCTCCGACTGGGTGCCGGGAGCCCGGGGCCTGGTGGCCGGGCGCTTCCCCGGGGTGCGGCTCATCGACAACCTGGAGGTCCATCCGTGAGCGAGGCGTCCGCGTCAGAGGGCAAGCAGAGCCTTTTGGAGATGTTTAAGGCCATGGTCCAGGCCCGGGCCTCGGACATCCACCTGCAGGCGGGGGCCCCGCCCGTCATCCGGGTGGACGGAAAGCTGAAGCCCTTCGGCAACCGCCCCCTCACCCCTAAGGACACCGAGGCCATCGCCAAGGCCCTTCTCACCCCGGAGCAGCTGGAGGAGCTGGAGTTCCGCAAGGAGATGGACTTCGCCTACACCATCCCCGGGATCGCCCGCTTCCGCTGCAACCTCCTGAGGCAGCGGGGGAGCTTCGGCCTGGTCATGCGGGTGGTGGCCGAGGTCATCCCCAGCTTCGAGGCCTTGGGGCTTCCCCGGGAGGTGCTGGAGGCCCTGGCCGCCAAGGAGCGGGGCCTCATCCTGGTCACAGGGCCCACCGGGTCGGGCAAGAGCACCACCTTGGCAGCCCTCATCGACCACATCAACCTGCACTACGCCAAAAACATCATCACCATCGAGGACCCCATCGAGTTCCTGCACCGGCACAAGCGGAGCCTGGTGGTGCAGCGGGAGGTGGGCCTGGACACGGATAGCTTCTACTCCGGGGTCAAGTACGCCATGCGCCAGGACCCGGACGTGATCCTCATCGGGGAGATGCGGGACAAGGAAACGGTGGAGGCCGCCCTCATGGCCGCCCAGACCGGGCACCTGGTGCTGTCCACCCTGCACACCCTGGACGCCTGGCGCACCATCAACCGCGTCATCGAGTTCTTTCCCCTGCACGAGCACCAGCAGGTGCGCATCCTCCTGGCGGAGTCCCTCCTGGGCATCCTCTCCCAGCGCCTCCTGCCCCGGGCGGACGGGGCGGGGCGGGTCCTGGCCCTGGAGGTCCTCATCGCCACCCCCTACGTGCGCGAGCTCATAAAGGACGAGGACAAGACCCCCCAGATCAAGGAGGCCATGATGGAGGGCGGCCTCCACGGCATGCGCACCTTCGACCAGCACCTGGTGGAGCTCTACACCGGGGGGCTCATCTCCCTGGAGGACGCCCTTTCTGCTGCCACCAGCTCCCACGAGTTCCGCCTCCTCCTCACCAAGGCCACGGGGCAGGCTTACTAAGTCCCCTGCCGTGGCCCACGCCACGACGGGGGCCCCGGGTGGCGGCGTGGGGCGGAAGTCGGCCACGGTTTTTCCACGTTTCCAAGGGCGGGTATAATCCACAAGAAAGGAGGCGCGTATGCTGGTGACCGGTTTGGAGATCCTGAGGAAGGCGCGGGCGGAAGGCTACGGGGTAGGGGCGTTCAACACCAACAACATGGAGTTCACCCAGGCCGTCCTCGAGGCCGCGGAGGAGCTCAAGAGCCCGGTGATCCTGGCCCTTTCCGAGGGGGCCATGAAGTACGGGGGCCGGGCCCTGACCCGCATGGTGGTGGCCCTAGCCCAGGAGGCGCGGGTGCCCGTGGCCGTCCACCTGGACCACGGCTCCAGTTACGAGAGCGTCCTAAAGGCCCTCCGGGAGGGCTTTACCAGCGTCATGATCGACAAGTCCCACGAGGACTTCGAGACCAACGTTCAGGAGACCCGGCGGGTGGTGGAGGCGGCCCAGGCGGTGGGGGTCACGGTGGAGGCGGAGCTCGGGCGGCTTGCGGGCATCGAGGAGCACGTGGCCGTGGACGAGAAGGACGCCCTCCTCACCAACCCCGAGGAGGCCCGCCTCTTCATGGAGCGCACCGGGGCCCACTACCTGGCGGTGGCCATCGGCACCAGCCACGGGGCCTACAAGGGGAAGGGGCGGCCCTTCATCGACCTCCCCCGCCTGGAGCGGATCGCGGGCCTGGTGGAGGCCCCTTTGGTCCTGCATGGGGCGAGTTCCGTGCCCCCCGAGCTCATCGAGCGCTTCCGCGCCGCCGGGGGGGAGATCGGGGAGGCGGCGGGCATCCACCCCGAGGACATAAGGAAGGCCATCGCCCTGGGCATCGCCAAGATCAACACCGACACCGACCTGCGCCTGGCCTTCACCGCCCTCCTCCGGGAGGGCCTCCAGAAGAGCCCCAAGGAGTTCGACCCCCGGAAGTACCTGGGTCCGGCCCGGGAGGCGGTGAAGGAGGTGGTCAAGAGCCGGATGGAGCTCTTCGGCTCCGTGGGCAAGGCGTAAAGGCTGCTATGGGTTAGGGCCAGGCCACCCGTACCCCGGGGAAGAGGAGGGGCTCGGCTTCCTCCCCGGGGAGGAGCACCCGGTGCTCCGTGTACACGCCCTCCTTGGGGGCGCGGAAGACGTGGAGGCGGTTTTCTGAGAGGTCCAGAACCCACACCTCGGGGATTGCCGAGCGGGCATAGAGGGGAAGCTTTGTGTTCCGGTCGTAGTCCAGGCTGGACTCGGCAACCTCCACCAGGAGCAGGACGTCCTCGGCACTGGGGAGAGCCTCCCAGTAGTCCTTGGGCTTGAGAAGGGCGATATCGGGCTGCGGCTCGGAGCCCGGGGGCAGGCGCACGGGATTTTGCGGCCAGACGCGGGCTTGATCCCCCAGGGCCTGGGCGAACCGGGTCACCAAACGGGCCACCACCTCGGCATGCCTAGGACCAATAGGGCTCATCTGGTACACCTCCCCCTCCAGGAGTTCCACCCCCGCGATCCCCCGGAAGAGGCGCTCGAACTCCTCGATGCCAAAGCGGTACCGCCGGGCCATGGCCTTAGCGTAGCATGGGCCCATGAACCCCGTTCTCTTCATCCGGGAAAAGCGGGAAGGCGGCAAGCACCGCCGGGAGGATTTGGAAGCCTTCCTCCTGGGCTACCTGCGGGGAGAGGTGCCGGACTACCAGGTGGCCGCCTGGCTCATGGCGGCCTTCCTCCGGGGCCTGGACCCGGAGGAGACCCTTTGGCTCACCCAGGTCATGGCCCGCTCGGGCAAGGTCCTGGACCTCTCGGGGCTGCCCCACCCCGTGGACAAACACTCCTCCGGGGGGGTGGGGGACAAGGTGAGCCTGGTGGTGGGGCCTATCCTGGCGGCCAGCGGGTGCACCTTCGCCAAGATGTCGGGCCGGGGCCTGGCCCACACGGGGGGCACCATCGACAAGCTGGAGTCGGTGCCGGGCTGGCGGGGGGAGATGACGGAGGCGGAGTTTCTGGAGCGGGCCCGGCGGGTGGGCCTGGTCATCGCCGCCCAAAGCCCCGAGCTCGCCCCCCTGGACGGGAGGCTCTACGCCCTCCGCGACGTAACCGCCACCGTGGAGAGCATCCCCCTGATCGCCAGCTCCATCATGAGCAAGAAGCTGGCCGCTGGGGCCAGGAGCATCGTCTTGGATGTGAAGGTGGGCCGGGGGGCCTTCATGAAGACCCTGGAGGAGGCCCGCCTCCTGGCCCGCACCATGGTGGCCATCGGGGAAGGGGCGGGGAGGCGGGTGCGGGCGGTGCTCACCCGCATGGAGGCCCCCCTGGGGCGGGCGGTGGGGAACGCCCTGGAGGTGCGGGAGGCCATCCTCACCCTGAAGGGGGAGGGTCCAGAGGACCTCCTGGAGGTGGCCCTGCGCCTCGCCGAGGAGGCCCTAGGGCTTGAGGGGCTGGACCCGGGTCTGGCCCGGAAGGCCCTGAGGAGCGGGCAGGCCCTGGAGCGGTTCCGGGCCTTCCTCGAGGCCCAAGGGGGGGACGGGCGGGTGGTGGAGGACCCCTCCCTCTTGCCCCTGGCGGAGGAGCTTCCCCTCCCGGCGGAAGGGGAGGGGGTGGTGGCGGGGGTGGACGCCTACCGGGTGGGCCTGGCGGTTTTGGCCCTGGGGGGCGGCAGGCGGAAGAAGGGGGAGGCCGTTGACCACGGGGTGGGGGTCTACCTCCTGAAGAAGCCCGGGGACCGGGTGGCGCGGGGGGAGGCCCTGGCCCTGGTCCACCACCGGGGGCGGGGCTTAGAGGAGGCCCTGGCCCATCTGAGGGCGGCCTTCCGCCTGGGGGAGGAGGTCCGGCCCCAGCCCCTGGTCCTGGGGGTGGAACCTTAGGCCCGGGGCCTGGTATACTCCCGGGGGATGAAAAGGCGGCCCACGCGCTACACCCTCCTCCTGGCCCGAAGCGGCGGGGGAAGCCGGGCCCTGGTGCTCCCCGGGTGGACCCTTCTCCTTCTCCTGGGGCTGCTTTTTTTGTGGACGGGCATCAACGTTTACCTCTGGCACCGGGGGCGGGAGGTGCGGGTCCTGGAGGGGAGGCTTCAGGCCCTCTCCCAGGAGGCCCGTGAGCTTTCCCTGGCCTTGGAGGCGGAGCGGGCCAAGAACCGGGTCCTCCTGAAGGAGGCGGAGCGCACCCGGGAGGAGCTGGCCGAGATCCAGCGGGCCATCGAGGAGCTCCGCCGCCGCGCCGGGCTCTCCCCGGTTAGCGCCCGGCCCGTGCGGCACGCCCCCGGGGGCCAGGGGGGTGGGGCCGGGCCGGGGTCCCTCGAGGCCTGGGCCGAGGTCCGGGCCGGGCTGCTGGACCTGGAGAGGCAGCTCGCCGAGGTGGTCCCCGCCCTGGAGCGGACCCTGGAGCTGGAGGCCAGCCGCCCCCGGGGCCTGCCCCTGAGGGCCCACGGGGGGATCACCTCGGGCTTCGGGGTGCGCCGCAACCCTTTCGGCCCGGGCTACGAGTTCCACGATGGCCTGGACTTCGCCGCCCCCCACGGCACCCCCGTCTACGCCACGGGAAGGGGGGTGGTGGCCCAAGCGGGGTGGATGGGACCCTATGGCCTTGCCGTCCTCCTGGACCACGCCGAGGGGTACCAGACCCTCTACGGCCACCTCTCCCGTCTGGCGGTGCGCCCGGGGGAGCGGGTGGAACGGGGGCAGGTCCTGGGCTACGTGGGCTCCACGGGCCGCTCCACAGGGCCCCACCTGCACTACAGCGTCTACCGTCGGGGCGTGGCCGTGGACCCCCGGCCTTACCTTTCTCCTTCCTGGGCCTCCCGGTAGAATGGGGCGGATGTTTGGCCGCAAGCAGGGGGGAGCCCTCACCTACCTGGGGCCGGATACCGAGGTCCTGGGGGACCTCAAGGCCAAGGGCCAGGTGCGCATCGACGGCCTGGTGAAGGGCTCGGTCTACGTGGAAGGGGAACTGGAGGTGGGGCGCACCGGCCGGGTGGAGGGAGAGCGCGTGGAGGCCCAAAGCGTCCAGATCCACGGGGAGGTCAAGGCTGACCTGGTGGCGGGAAAGGTTTCCCTCTCCAAGACCGCCCGCTTCACCGGCACCGTGCGGGCCCAGGCCCTGGACGTGGAGGCAGGGGCGGTCTTCATCGGCCAGAGCTTGGCGGGGGAGACCCGGGCGTTGGAAGCGCCCAAGGAGGTCTAGGGTGGCCCTGGATAGGCTTTTCCGCAGAAAGCGGCCCAGCGGGGAGAACCGCGACGTCCCCGAGCTTTGGACCAAGTGCGAGGCCTGCGGTACGGGGCTTTACAAAAAGGAGTTCCGGGAAAACCTCTACGTCTGCCCCAAGTGCGGCCACCACCACCGGATGCCGGCCTCCGAGCGGGTGGAGATGCTGGCCGATGCCGGCACTTTCCGGGAGATCACTGGGCTTAGGCCCCAGGACCCTTTAGGCTTCGTGGACACCAAGCCCTACGCGGAAAGGCTCAGGGCCTACCAGGAGGAAACGGGCCGCCGGGACGCCATCCTGGGGGGCATCTGCGCCATTGGGGGAGTGCCCGCGGTCCTCATGGTCATGGACTACGCCTTCGCCGGGGGGTCCATGGGGAGCGTGGTGGGGGAGGAGATCGCCCGGGGGGCGGAAAGGGCGGCGGAGGAGGGGCGGGCCCTGGTGATCGTGGCCGCCTCGGGGGGGGCCAGGATGCAGGAGGCAGCCCTTTCCCTCATGCAGATGGCCAAGACGGTGATGAGCCTGGACCATCTCTGGGAAAAGCGCCTCCCCTACGTATCCGTCCTCACCGACCCCACCACCGGAGGGGTCACGGCCAGCTTCGCCGCCTTAGCCGACGTGATCCTCGCCGAGCCCGGGGCCCTCATCGGCTTCGCCGGGCCTAGGGTCATCCGGCAGACCATCCGCCAGGAGCTTCCCGAGGGCTTCCAGCGCTCAGAGTTTCTGCTGAAGCACGGGATGGTCGACCGGGTCACGGACCGCCGCAGGCTCAAGGCCGAGCTGGTCCAGGCCCTCCGCCACCTGCACCCTGGAGTCCCCTATGCCCCTGGAGTTTGAAAGGCCCATCCTGGAGCTGGAAAAGCGCATCGCCGAGCTCAAGGAGACCGCCCGCACCACGGGGGTGGACCTGGAGGCGGAAATCCGCCTCCTGGAGGAGCGCCTGGCCCGTCTCAAGCGGGAGATCTACGGGAACCTCACCCCCTGGCAGCGAGTCCAGCTGGCCCGGGCCCCCGGCCGCCCCACCACCCTGGACGTCCTGGAGAAGGCTTTTCAGGACTTTTTGGAGCTCCACGGGGACCGGGCCTTCGCCGACGACCCGGCCATCGTGGGGGGGCTTGCCTACTTGGAGGGCCAGAAGGTGGTGGTGGTGGGCCACCAGAAGGGCCGGGACACCAAGGAGAACCTAAGGCGCAACTTCGGCATGCCCCATCCCGAGGGCTACCGCAAGGCCATGCGCCTCATGGACCTGGCGGACCGCTTCGGCTATCCCTTCCTCAGCTTCATCGACACCCCCGGGGCCTACCCCGGGGTTTCCGCGGAGGAGCGGGGCCAGGCCTGGGTCATCGCCCAAAGCCTCCAGCGGATGAGCCGCCTAAGGGTACCCGCCATCGCCCTCATCCTGGGGGAGGGGGGAAGCGGGGGGGCCTTGGCCATCGGGGTGGCCAACCGCGTCCTCATCCTGGAAAACGCCTGGTACTCGGTGATCAGCCCCGAGTCCTGCGCCGCCATCCTCTGGCGGGACGCCAAGGAGGCTCCCAAGGCCGCGGAGGCCCTGAAGCTCACCGCAAGGGACCTCCTGGCCCAGGGGGTGGTGGACGCCATCGTCCCCGAGCCCGAGGGCGGGGCCCACAAGGACCCCCTTAAGGCCATCCGGAACATCAAGGAAGCCCTCCTGAGGACCCTGGAGGAGCTTAAAGGGCTTTCCCCGGAAGCGCTCTACCGGGACCGCTACCGCCGCTTCCGCACCCTTGGGGCCTACGCCGAGTCTTAAGGGGCCTTGGGCCTCTTCCCTCAGGGCTTTCACAGAAAGCCTTTAGCCTGAGGGCGGAGGTGAGGGTTGTGTGGAAACTGCTTCTGTCCATCCTGGGCTTGGGGGCCGCTTTGGCCCAGCAGGTGAGCCCCCAGGGGATCCTCGTCAACCCGGTGCCCACGGACCTCGTGGTGCGGGTCTGGGTGGACAAGGACCCGGCCAGGCGGGGGGGCGCGGTTTACCAGATCGGGGAGCCCATCTTCGTCTATGTGAACGTGAACCAGGACGTCTACGTCTACCTCTTTAACCTCAGCGCCGACGGCCGCGTCGACCCCATCCTGCCCAATGCCTTTGAGCGGGGCAACTTCCTTAGGGCCGGAGAGACGCGGCGCTTTCCCCCGGAAAGGGCCGGCTACACCTACACCGTGACCGGGCCCGAGGGGGAGGACCGCATCCTGGCGGTGGCGAGCCGCAGACCCCTCTCCTTGGGCGAGCTTCTGGACATAGAGCGGGGCCAGGTGCGGGTCCAGGGGGCGGAAGGTTTGGCCCGGGCCCTCGCCATCGTGGTGGAGCCCCTGCCCCCCAGGGACTGGGTCACGGACGTGGCCCGCTACTTCGTGGGCCGGGCTTCTGCCCCACCGCCCACCCCCGCCACGGCCACGTTGGTGGTGGACTCGAGGCCCAGCGGGGCCGAGGTCTACCTCAATGGCCGCCTGCAGGGACGCACCCCCCTGACCCTCCCGGTGAATCCCGGAAGGCAGGAGGTGGAGCTCCGTCTCGCCGGCCATCAGCCTTACCGGGTGGCGGTGAACCCCAGGCCCGGGGAGCGGGTGCAGGTCTTCGCCCAGCTGGTGCCCGAGCCCAGACAAGGGACGCTTTCCCTCGCCTCTAACCCTGCCGGGGCCGAGGTGTACCTGGATGGGGCCTTGCGGGGCCGTACCCCCCTCTCCCTGAGCCTGCCCGAGGGCCGCTACGGGGTGGAGCTCCGGCTTCCCGGCCACGAGCCCTACCGGGCGCAGGTGCAGGTGCGGAGGGGAGAGACCACCAGGCTGGACGTGCGCCTCGTTCCCTTGCGCACCGGCACCCTCCTCCTGGAGAGCATCCCCTCGGGGGCCGAGGTCTACCTGGACGGCGCCTTGCGGGGCCGCACCCCCTTGCGCCTCAGCCTGGAGGAGGGGACCTACCGGGTGGAGCTCCGGGCTCCCGGGCATGAGCCCTACGGGGCCGCGGTGCGGGTGGAGGGGGGCCGGGAGACCCGCCTTTCCGCCAGCCTCAGGCCCCTCCGCACCGGGGAGCTCTTCCTGGAGGCCCGGCCCGCAGGGGCGGAGGTCTACGTGGACGGGCGCCTCGTGGGCCGGGCTCCCTTGCGGGTGAGCCTCGAGGCCGGCCTGCGGGAGGTGCGGGTCCTGGCCCCCGGGTTTGCGGAGTACCGGGCCCAGGTGGAGGTGCGCCCCGGGGAGAGCCTCAGGCTCTTTGTGGAGCTGGTTCCGGCGCGGGCGGTCCTGGAGCTCTACCTGAACGCCGAGGCCCGGGTCTTCCTGAACGGGGAGGAGGTGGGCTTGGCCCGGGGAGGCTACCTGCGCCTGGAGGCCCCCTTGGGCGAGCACGAGCTCACCCTGGTGGCCCCTGGCTACCGCACCCTGGTGCAGGGGGTGCGCCTGGCGGGCAACCAGGTCCTGCGGCTTACCCTAAGACCCCTCTAGGGTGAAAGGGCGCCGCCCCGGCCCGGGCCGGGGCGGCTTGGTTCGCTGGGGGCCTTTCCTGGGGGTGGCCTCATCCTCCCGGGGCCTTCCGCCAGGCCAGGTAGGAGAAGACCACCAGGTAAAGCCCCCCGGCCAGCAGGGCGGCCAACCAGACCCAAAGCCAGCCTCCCCCCAGAAGGGCCGCCAGCCAGGCCAGAAGGCCCAGGAGGACAAAGGCCCGGCCCGCCCGGCGGTGGACCTCCTGCCACACCCTCGGGCTCTCCAGGGTCCAGGGGGTGCGCACCCCGGCCAGGTAGTTGGGGGGCAGGCGGGGGAGGAGAAGGCCCAGGACGAGAAAGACCAGGCCCACCGCCCCCAGGATGGCCTGCTCCACGGGGAAGGGCCTTCCCTGGGCGTGGCTCCAGGCGGCGAAGAGGAAGGCTCCCTGCAGGAGGGCGAAGGTCCAGACCACCCCGGCCTGAAGCCAGGGCCAGACCCGGGGGGCCTGGCCCCGGAGCTTGGGGTCCAGCCGGGGGGCCAGGGCCAGGAGGGGGTAGAGCAGGGTGAGCAGGAGGGGGAGGAGGAAGACCTCGAGGCGGCTCCCGTACCGGGTTACCTCTCCTTGGGCGTTCCAGTGGGCGGGGATCCTCTCGGGGAGCTGGGAATAGGCCCAGAGGGTCAGGGTCCAGGTGAGGAGGAGGCCCAAAGGGGCAAGCCACTTTCCCATGCCCTCAAGGTAGCATGGGGGGGTGGAGGCCATCGTACTGGGAGGCGGCGAGGAGGCTTGGGCGCGGAAGTACGGCGTGCGGAGCAAGGCCCTGGTCCCCTACCGGGGAAGGCCCCTGGCGGAGTGGGTGCTCTCTGCCCTGGTGGAGGCTGGGCTTTCTCCCATCTACGTGGGAGAAAACCCCGGGCTTTCCCCCCCGCCCCGCCTCACCCTCCCCGACACGGGAAGCCTGCTGGGGAACCTGGAGGCCGCCTTGGCCCACGTGGAAGGCCGGGTCCTGGTGGCCACCGCCGACCTCCCCCACCTCACCCCGGAGGCGGTGCGCTTTGTGCTGGAAAAGGCCCCGGAGGCCGCCCTCGTCTACCCCATCGTGCCCAAGGAAAGGGTGGAGGCCCGCTTCCCCCACACCCGGCGCACCTACGCCCGCCTGCGGGAGGGCGTTTTCACCGGGGGGAACCTGGTGCTTCTGGACAAGGGGCTTTTCTACCAGGCCCTGCCCCTGGCGCAAAAGGTGGTGGCTCTTCGGAAAAACCCCCTGGCCCTGGCCCGGCTCATCGGCCTGGACGTCCTCCTCAAGCTCCTTCTGGGGCGGCTTTCCCTCCCCGAGCTGGAGGCGCGGGCGCAGAGGATCCTGGGGGTGGAGGCCAGGGCCCTCATCACCCCCTACCCCGAGGTGGGGGTGGACGTGGACCGGGAAGAGGAACTGGTAAGCTAAGCCCATGCGCACGGTGAAGGAACTCCGCCTGGCCGGGCTTTTCGCCTACCTGGCCGCCCTAGCCTTGGGCCTTCTCTTCTCTTACCTGCTCCACGTCCTCCTGGGGGGTGGGGGGCGGCTCGGGTGGGCCGGGTTCAACTTCCCCGGGCTCCTGGAAGGTCTCGGCTTCCTCTTCTTTTTCACCTTCGTCCTCTACCTGGCCAAGAAGGCGGTGCGGGTCCCCTGCACCACCCTCCTCACCGCCGGCCTCCTGTGGCCCACCCCGGCCCGCCGCCTGGCCAAGACCCTGCCCCGGGTAGAGGCCCTCGAGGCCTACGAGGGCCGGGGGGTGGCCCTTCTGGTGCAGGAAGGGCGTCCGGTGGGGCTTTTGGGCCTTTCCGACCACATCCTGCCCCTGGAGGAGGTGCCCAGCGTGGAGGCGGAGGTGGCGGCGAGCGAGCTCTACCCCCTCTTCCTGCGCCAGCCCCTCGTCCTGGTGGTGCGGGGGGAGGAGGTGGTGGGGGCCATCCCCCGGGAGGCCTTTTTCCGCTACCTGGGGGTTTAGGCGCCCCGTTGGCAGCCCCAAAGGTCATGGGCGCGTCCCCTCTCCGGTGGGGCAACCCCCGGCATCGGCGCTTAGCCCCTTGACACGGCCGCCCCTGGCCTAAAATGGGGGGGAGCGGTGGCTCGGGAGGTGAAGGATGCCGCACGTGATCTGTGAGCCCTGCATCGGCGTGAAGGACCAGTCCTGCGTGGAGGTCTGCCCGGTGGAGTGCATCTACGACGGGGGGGACCAGTTCTACATCCACCCCGAGGAGTGCATCGACTGCGGGGCCTGTGTACCCGCCTGCCCGGTGAACGCCATTTTCCCGGAGGAGGACGTTCCCGAGCAGTGGAAGTCCTACATAGAGAAAAACCGCAAGCTGTCGGGTCTGGAGTAGGGTTTGTCGCGGACCTTGGGGATGGGCCGCCCTCCTAGGTAGGCTTCAGAGCTCGCGCACGTACCAGCTCAAGGCGGGTCCGCCGTCCTTGACGTGGCGAAATCCCTGGGCCTGGAAGAAGGCCTTGGCCCGGGGATTGTCCCCGTACACCACCACATAGAGCCGCTCGGCCCCCGCCAGGTGGGCCATGAGGTGGGCCAAGGCCCGCTGCCCCAGGCCCTGGCCCTGGTGATCCTCGCGGATGAGGAGGAGGCTTAGGGTGGCGTCCTGGGGCTCGGGGTAGTGGAGCTTGTAGTCCATATAGCCCACGGCCTCTCCCTCCCGGAGGAGCAAAAAGGCCCGGCGGCGTTCGTCCTTCTCCAGGGTAGCCAGGTCCCGGACCACGTCCTCGAGGGTGGGAGGCTCCATACCGATGAGGGCAAAGTACCCGGGGCTTTGCAGGAAGAGGCGGTGCAGGAGGGGGGCGTCTTCGGGAACCACCGGGCGGAAGGCGAGGCTTAGGGTCCGCATCGCCCCCATGCTACCCTCTCTCCCCTGAGAAGCGGGTGATGAAGCATCCCGCCCCGGGAGCCTACTCCCGGGGCGGGCCAGGGCGCCTTTTTACCTACGGGCTGGCTCCACCACGGTGACGTTCACCGCCTGTGGGCCCTTGCCGTTTTTGCCCGGCTCCACCTCGAAGGTGACGATGTCCCCCTCGTTCAGGGTGCGGAACCCCTTGGCGTTGATGGCGCTGAAGTGGACGAACACGTCCGTGTCCCCCTCGCGCTCGATGAAGCCGTAGCCCTTCTCCGCGTTGAACCACTTGACCCGACCCTTCTGCATACCGCTCCTTCGCTTCCGGACCCTGGGGTCCGCATCCGGGGCTTTAGGGGCTGCTTTAGGCCCGCCAGGGCCACCCTGAAGCGACCCGGAATACTTCACTATACCACAGGATGGCTACTTGCGGAAGAACCCCTTGAGCTTCTCCCAAAACCCCTCCGGGGCCACCTCCTCCCCCACCTCCTCCGCGTAGGCCCGGAGGAGCTCCCTCGCTCTTTGGGAGAGCCGCTTTGGCACCGCGAGCTCCACCACCACCCTCAGGGCCCCCCGGCCCCCGGGCTGGGGGAGCCCCCCCCCGGGGAGCTCGAACACCTCCCCGTGCCCGGTGCCCGGGGGGAGGTCCAGGGAGACGGGGCCTTCCAGGCCTGGCACCTGCACCCGGGCTCCCAGGGCTGCCTGGGCTAGGCCGATCCGCAGGCGGTAAACCAGATCCGCTCCTTCCCGCTCCAGGTGGGGGTGGGGGCGTACCCTTAGGCGCACGTAAAGGTCGCCGGGGCCGCCCAGGCCCAGGTTGCCGTAGCCCGGTACCCGCAGGAGGTGGCGTTCGTCCATGCCCGGGGGGATCCTCACCCGCACCTGCTCCTGCCGGACCACCCGGCCCCGGCCCCCGCAGGCGGCGCAGGCCTCCGCCAGGAGGCGGCCCTGCCCCTTGCAGTGGGGGCAGGCGGAGCGGCTCACGAAGGCGCCAAAGAGGCCCTGGCGGTAGCTCTCCGCCACCCCCCGGCCCCCGCAGGTGGGGCAGGCCACCCGCCTGCCGCCCTGGCCCCCGCAGGCCTCGCAGGGCACCAGGCGGGCGTAGTCCACCTCCGCCTCCTTGCCGTGGAGGAGGTCCAGGAGTTCCACCTCCACCTGGACCTCCAGGTCCTCTCCCCGGGGGACGGCCCGTTCGCTCTGGAAGCCAAAGACCTGGGCGAAGAGGTCGAAGAGGTCCTCGGCGTGGAACGGCGGGCTTCCCAAAAGCCCCCGGTCGTACTGGGCTCGCCGCTCCGGGTCAGAGAGGACCGCGTAGGCCTCGTTGATCTCCTTGAAACGCTCCTCGGCCTCCTTGTCCCCGGGGTTGCGGTCGGGATGGTACTGGAGGGCGAGCCGGCGGTAGGCCCTTTTGATCTCCTCCTGGGTGGCCTCCCGGCTTACCCCCAGGATGGCGTAGTAGTCCTTCATCCACTAGCACTTTACAAGGGAAAGGTCTTGGGCTAAAGTGTCCCCCAATGAGGCTCCTGCGAGCTATCCGGTAGGGGGCCCCTTCCTGCGGGAAGGGCCCCCCCGGCTTGGCCGCGGGGGCCTCCTTTGTGTAAGAGGAGGCGAGGATGCTGCTTCTGACCCCCGGACCCACCCCCATCCCCGAGCGTGTGCAGAAAGCCCTCCTGCGTCCCATGCGGGGCCATCTGGACCCCGAGGTGCTGGGGGTGAACCGGGCCATCCAGGAGCGCCTCCTGGCCCTCTTCGACCCCGGGGAGGGGGCCCTGGTGGCGGCCTTGGCGGGCTCGGGGAGCCTAGGCATGGAGGCGGGGCTGGCCGCCTTGGACCGGGGCCCGGTCCTGATCCTCACCAACGGGGCCTTCGGGGACCGGATAGCGGAGATGGCCTTGCTACATGGTCTGGAGCCCACGGTTCTGGAGTTTCCCCCGGGGGAGCCCGTGGACCCGGGGGCCGTGGCCCAGGCCCTGAAGGCCCGGCGCTACCGCCTGGTGGCCCTGGTCCACGGGGAGACCTCCACCGGGGTGCTGAACCCGGCCCGGGAGATCGGGGCCCTGGCCAAGGAGGCCGGGGCGCTTTTTTTCCTGGACGCGGTCACCACCTTGGGCATGCTTCCCTTCTCCATGCGGGAGATGGGCGCCGACTACGCCTTCACCGGGAGCCAGAAGTGCCTCTCCGCCCCCCCGGGCCTGGCTCCCATCGCCGTAAGCCGCGAGGCGCGGAGGGCCTTCACCGCCAGGCGGGGCTGGTACCCCGACCTGGAGCGGGTGGCGGAGCACTGGGAGCGGGGCGGTTACCACCACACCACCCCCGTGCTCCTCCACTACGCCCTCCTCGAGGCCCTGGACCTGGCCCTGGAGGAGGGGGTGGAGGCCCGGGAGAGGCGGGCCCGGGAGGTCTACGCCTGGCTTCTGGAGGAGCTTTTGGTGCGGGGCTTCCGCCCCTACCCCAAGGCCAGCCCCCTGCCCACGGTGCTGGTGGTGCGTCCTCCCGAGGGGGTGGAGGCGGACCGCTTGGTGAAGGCCCTCTACGCCGAGGGGGTGGCGGTGGCCGGGGGGATCGGCCCCACCCGGGGGCAGGTCCTGCGGCTCGGCCTCATGGGGGAAGGGGCCAGGAAGGAGGCCTACGGCTTCTTCCTGAAAGCCTTGGACCGCGCCCTGGCCCTAGCCTAGGAAGAAGTAAGCGTAGACCGCGGCCAGAGCCATGCGGTAGTAGGCGAAGGGCCGGAAGCCAAAGCGCTCCACGAAGCCCAGCATCCAGCGCACGGTGAGGAAGGCGGTGACCATGGCCGAGAGGAAGCCGATGCCGAGGAGGAACCACCCCCCCTCGGGAATGGCCGGGGCGCTTCGATAGAGGTCGTACCCCACGGCCACGGCCATGGTGGGGAGGGCCAGCAGGAAGCTGAACTCCGCCGCCGCCCGGCGCCTCAGCCCCAGGAGGAGCCCCCCCAGGATGGTGGCCCCGCTGCGGCTGGTGCCGGGGAAGAGGGCGGCCAGGCCCTGGAAGACTCCGATGAGGAGGACCCGGTGAAGGGGGAGTTCCAGCACATCTCCGTAGCGGGCCCTTTGCGCCAGGCGGTCGGCTAGGAGAAGGAGGAGGCCTACGGAGAAGAGGAAGAAGACCACGATGCCGTCGTTCCCCAGGATCTCCCCCCGGATGAACCCGTAGAGGAGAAACCCCATGGCCCCCGTGGGCAGGAAGGCCAACCCGATCCTGAGCCACAGGGCCCGGTCCACGGCGAAGCGCCGGCCGTAAAGCAGGAGGATGGCCAGGATGGCCCCCAGCTGGATGGCGATGAGGAAGGTTTTGAGGAAGTCCTCCTCCTGGACGGGGAGGTCCAGGAGGTGGAAGAGGAGGGTGAGGTGGCCGGTGGAGGAGACGGGCACGAACTCGGTGAGGCCCTCGACCACTCCCAGGAGAAGGGCTTCCCAGACGCTCACGCGGCCCATGCTACCATGGGGGCGTGGAGGTTTCCCTCCTCATCCCCGCCGCGGGGAACGGCGAGCGCCTCGGCCTTGGCCCCAAGGCCTTCCTGCGGGTGGGGGGGAGGACCCTCTTGGAGTGGGCCCTCCGCGCCTTCCCCGGGGCGGCCGAGGTGCTGGTGGCCCTGCCCCCGGGGGCCGAGGCCCCCAGGGGCTTGCGGGCGGTCTTCCTGGAGGGGGGAAAGACCCGGCAGGAGTCGGTGGCCCGCCTCCTGGAGGCAGCGAGCCTGCCCTTGGTCCTGGTGCACGACGTGGCCCGGCCCTTTGCCAGCACCCTGCTGGTGGAGCGGGTCCTCCGGGCTGCCCAGGCCACGGGGGCGGCGGCCCCGGTCCTGCCCCTCCCCGACACCCTGGTGCGCCCCGAGGGGGAGGCCTACGGGGAGGTGGTCCCCCGGGAGGCCCTGCGCTTGGTCCAGACCCCCCAGGGCTTCTTCACCGCCCTCCTCCGAGAAGCCCACGCCTACGCCAAGCGGCGGGGGCTTACCGCCACCGACGACGCCCAGCTGGTGCGGGCCCTGGGCTACCCGGTGGCCCTGGTGGCGGGGGAGCGGACGGCCTTCAAGATCACCTATCCCGAGGACCTCCTCCTGGCGGAGGCCTTGGCGCGGGTATGGAACGCCTAGCCCAGGCTAAGGTCAACCTCGGCCTCTCCCTCCTGGGGCGGCGGCCCGACGGCTACCACGAGCTCCACACCCTTTTCGCCGCCCTCTCCTTCGGAGACCGCCTCCTTTTGGAGCCCATTCCCGAGGGCATAGAGTTCAGGGGCCCTTACGGGCAGAAGAACCTGGCTTACCGGGCGGCCCGGGCCTATTTGGAGGCGGCGGGCTGGCCCGGGGGGGTGCGGATCGTCCTGGAGAAAGCCCTGCCCGAGGGGGCGGGCCTGGGCGGGGGGAGCTCGGACGCCGCCCAGGTGCTCCTGGCCCTCAAGGAGCTCTACCCGGCGGCGGTGGACTTCCCTGCCCTGGCCCTTTCCCTGGGGGCGGATGTGCCCTTTTTCCTCCTGGGGGGGGTGGCCGAGGCCCGGGGGGTGGGGGAGAGGCTCAGGCCCCTCCTCCTCTCCCCCCTCTGGGCCGTGGTCTTCGCCCAGGGACCCCGCCTTCCCACCCCCAAGGTCTACGGGGAGGCCAGGCCCCACGACTACGGTCCTGAGCTCCCGGTGGAGGCCATCTTACGGGCCCTAGGGCGGGGGGAGGAACCTCCTTACTGGAATAGCCTCGAGGGCCCTGCCTTCCGCCTCCACCCCGAGCTCAGGAGGGTCAAGGAGGAGCTGCGGTCCTTGGGGCTAAGGGGGGTGCTTATGTCCGGTTCGGGCAGCGCCTTTTTCGGCCTCGCCGAGGACGAGGCCCATGCGCGGCGGGCCGCAGAGGCGCTCAGGCCAAAGGGATACGTCCGGTACGGTACCTTGGGGGGAGGTCATGCCCTTCATTGAGGAGGTCTTAGGCCACTGGCCCGAAGCCCTGGAGGAAATCTTAGCCCTTCCCGTGCGCTGGAACCCGGAGCGGTTCGCCTTTTGGCTCCGGCAGGACCTCCCCTTTGTGGAGGCCCTCTATCGCTACCAGGTGGAGCTGCTGCGGGAGGCTCCCCAGGCCCACCGCGCCCCCTTGCTCCACGCCCTCGTGGCCACGGTGGAGGAGCTGGACTGGCTCCTGGCGCAAGGGGCGGACCCCCAGGGGGAGGTCCACCCGGTGCGGCGGGAGTACATCGCCCTGCTGGAGGAGATGGCCCTATTGCCCTACCCTTACCGCCTGGTCCTCTTCTACTTCATGAACCGGCTCTTCCTGGAGGCCTGGAGCGCCCACGTGGCCGAGGGAGGCCCCTGGCAAGAGCTTTCCGAGCACTGGTCGGCCCCGGAGTTCCAGGCGGTGCTCTTCGACCTGGAGGTGATGGCCCAGGGCCTGGCCTCGGGGCTGGACCCGGGGCTTTTGCGGGACTACCTCGGCCGTATCCTGGAGATGGAGAAAAGGACCTGGAGCCTTCTCCTGTGATCCCCTCCCGTCTAGACCCGGGCTAAGTGGGCGTGCACGAAGGCTGCCCTGATCGGGGGAGGAGGGAAGAGGCGTACCCGTGGCCTTGTGGGGGCTCCCGCCGTGGCCTAGGCCACGGTGGGGCACTTAGGCCAGAGGCCCCAGCGACGCCGCCCCATCCCGGCCGCCTCGGGGGGAGGTTCCCGGCAGGCAGGCCCGGCTCCCCCGGAAGGCCTGCCCTGGCCTTGCATCCCTGGCGGTGGGGAAGGCTTCCTAGAGCCCTCAGTTCAGTTCCTCCCCCCAGGCTTCCTCGAAGAGGCGCCTGGCCTCCTGCGCCGTGATCTCCAGGGTCTGGGAGACCTCCTCGGCCAGGAGGTAGAGGGCCCGCCTCAGGGCCTGCCGGTCCAGGTCGGGCAGGCCCCGCTCCAGTTCCCAGGCCCTGAGCTGTCCCGCCATCTGGGCGATACGGTAGGGGTTTCCGTCCGCCAGGATCTCGCTGGTCTTGCGGTGCCGGGCGGCCCACTGCTTGGGGAGGGGCATGCGCCCATTCTTCAGGAGGTCCAGGATGACGGGCACCTCCTCCGGGGCCAGGGCTTTGCGCATGCCCACGCTCTGGGGAGCTTCCACGGGGACGTAGGCCTTGGAGCGGGAGCCGGGGAAGTCTACCTGGTAGTAGGCCCGGCTAATGCCGCTCACGCTGCGCTGGGCGATGCCCGCCACCACGCCGACCCCGTAGGGGGGCAAGACCACCTTGTCGCCGGGACGGAACTCTTTCACGGCGCGACTCCTTTCCGGAGCACCTCCATCAGGTGCTCCAAGTAGGCTTCCACCTCCAGCTGGGGGGTACAGCCCAAAGCCGCGATCACGTGGGCCGTGGCCCGGGGGTGAAGCCCGGGACGCACGGCCCCTTCGGCCTGGCCGCTTTGGATGAGTTCCTCCAACAGGTCCAGGTAGTGCTGGTGCAGCCCCTGGAGCCAGGGCAGGGGGTCGTCCGCGGCTTCCCGGGCCACGGCCGCCCAGAGGCCCCGCCATTCCGCGATCCAGGCCAGGCGTTTTTGCAGGAGGGCTTCCAAGCGCGTAAAAAAAGGCGCCCGCAGGCGCACGATCCCCTCCACCTCCCGGTAGAAGGCCCAAGTCCTTTCCTCCACCAGGCACTTCAGAAGGTCCTTCTTGTCGCGGAAGTACAGGTAGATGGTGCCCTTGCCCACCTCTGCCCGCCGGGCCACCTCCTCCATCTTGAGCCCGGAAAGCCCCTCCTCCCGAAGGATCGCCAGGGTGGCCTCGAGGATGGCCCTTTTCTTGTCCTTGGCGAGCGCCCCCGGGGGGGATACCATCGCGGCCACGCCTTTAACTTTACCACACCGCCCTTTTCCTTTCATGAGGAGCGCGCTACCCTAAGGGCATAGGAGGTAGGGTATGCGCCAGGGCTTTTTCGCCTTGCTCACCGCCGACCCCCTGCGGGGGGCCTTGCGCCCGGTGGAGGCCAGGCTCCTGGAGGAGGCGCGGGGAGAGGCCCTCTTTCTGGTGCCCTACCCCCTCAGGGACCTGGCGGAAGCCTGGCGGCTGGCCTACCGCAGCCTGGGCCTAAGGCGGGGCCGGGTGCTCTACCTCAGGCGGCGGGAGGAGGCCTTTGACCCGGGGGTGGCCCAGGCCGTGGTGGGAAGCCCCCTGGTCCTTCTGGCTGCCGAGGGCCTGCGAGAGTTTTTGGACCTCATCCGGGGCAGCCTGGTGCTCCAAGCCCTCCTGGAAGTCCACCGCCAGGGGGGTGGGGTGGTGGCTTTGGGGGAGGCGGCGGGCCTTTTGGGGGAGGCCGCCTTCTACTCCCTGGAGGGGGAGGTGCGGGCCGCCTTGGGCCTCGCCCTCCTCCGGGGGCTGGCCCTTTTGCCCCGGGTGGAGGAGCGGGGGCGCTTTTGGGCCCTCTCCCGCCTGGTGGCGGACAACCCCGACCTGGTGGGCCTGGGTCTTTTGGAGAACACCGCCCTCCGCCTCCTCCGGGGCCTGGGGGAGGTGTGGGCCGGGGAGGTCACCCTGGTGGACGCCGGCGGCGCCGAGTTGACCGGCCGGGGGGTGAAGGGGCTCAAGGTGGACGTTCTCTCGGCTGGAGAGCGCTTTCCCCTGCCGGCCCTTTAGGGCATACCATGGGAGTATGCCCTCGGGGCGGGTACACGAGGCCATCAACCTGACGGCCTTGGGAGGGGCGGCGGCGGCCTACCTGGCCTATGGGGGCTCGCCGGAGGAGCCCCGGGCCCTGGCCTTCGCCCTGGCCTACCTGGGGGGGACGTTTCTCCTTTCCCCTGACCTGGACCTTTCGGAGAGGGGGGTACGGGCCCAGCGCCGCTGGGGTCTTTTGGGCCTCCTCTGGCGGCCCTACGGCTGGCTTTTCCGCCACCGGGGGCTCTCCCACACCTGGGTGCTGGGTCCCCTCACCCGGCTGGGCTACCTGGCGGTCCTCCTCGGGGGGCTCCTCTTCCTGGCCCAAGGGGTGGCGGCCCACCTGGGGATGCCCTTCTCCCTTCGCCTCCCCCCGTGGCCCCCCGAGGTCTGGGGCTTCGCCCTCCTGGGCTACTACCTCTCCCAGTGGCTCCACCTGGCGGCTGACGGCCTCTGGCCCGACCACGATCTGAAGCGGCTTAAGCGGCCAAGGTGAGGGGGTTTACATACCCCTCCCCGGCAGGGTAGAAAATGGAGCCATGGGCAAATGGAGCCTCCTGCCCCTGGTCCTCCTGTTGGGCCTGGCCTTTGCCCTCCAACCCGGGCAGGCCATCCCCGACTTCGCCCTCCTGGACCCCCAGGGCCGCACCGTGACCGCGGCCTCCATGCGCAAGCCCGCGGTCATCGTTTTCTGGGCCAGCTGGTGCCCTGTGTGCCGGGAGGAGTTTCCTGGGCTGCACCGCATTGCCGAGGAAACGGGGATCCCCTTTTACGTGATCAGCGCCGAGCCCCGGGACACGCGGGAGGTGGTCCTAGACTACATGCGCGCCTACCCCCGCTTCCTGCCCCTCCTGGCTTCCGACCGGGACCGGCCCCAGCAGGTGGCCGCCCGCTTCCGGGTCCTAGGCCACCCCTGGACCTTCGTGGTGGACGCCGAGGGCAAAGTGGTGGCCCTCTTCGCGGGCCGGGCCGGACGGGAGGCTCTCCTAGACGCCCTCCTCCTGGCCGGGGCCGACCTGCCATAGCTCCGCCCGCCGCGCCTCCCCTTGGGGGATGAGGCGCAGGAGGAAGCTGGCCTCCAGGGTCTCCGGGTCCCCCCATTCCACCAGGAGGAGCCGGGCCTCTTCCTGGGCGGCGAAGAGCTGGGGCAGGAGAGCTTTGGGGTCCTGCAGGCGGTAGAGGTCGGCGTGCACCAGGGGACCTTCCGGGGTAGGGTAGGTGTGGATCAGGGTGTAGCTGGGGCTCGTCACCCGCCCCCGGAAGCCCAGGGCCTCCGCCAGGAAGCGGACGAAGGTGGTCTTGCCTGCCCCCAAGGGGCCCTGGAGGGCCACCCTCGCCCCCAGGGGCAAAAGGGACAGGACCTCCCGGGCCAGGGCCCGGGTGTCTTCCAGATCCCCTAGGGTGCGCGCTAAGAGCAGCCGCATAAAGGGAAGAAGGCCCAGACGGGCCTCCTTTGGTGCCGGGAGCGGGACTTGAACCCGCACGCCCTTGCGGGCACCACCCCCTCAAGATGGCGTGTCTACCAGTTCCACCATCCCGGCAGGCGCGCCCCGCGCGCAGAGCTTAGTTTAGCAGAACCCCCTTCCCTGTCAAGGCCGCCCGCTTTGGGACATTTGTCCCTTGGCTCTTCCGGTAGTGTACCCATGAAACGCCCTGGCTAAGGGGTAGGCGCGGGCATGGCCGGTTAGCTTGGGAAGCCCCCCTAAGACCTCCGCCGACCCACCGGTTCCCTGTCCGCAAGCCTCGGCCCCCGGGGACAAGGAGGTGGCATGAGGAGGCGGAACCGTTGGGTGCGATCCCTGTTTTGGGGAGCCGTCTTGGGGGTACTTGCTCTCCTTTTGGTGGTCTTCTCCGGGGTGGCGGTGGGGGCTTTTGAACAGCGCACCCTGCCCCCGCCCCCGCAGCCCGTGCCCTTCAACCACGCCTTTCACGCGGGGGGCTTGGGCATCTCCTGTCGCTACTGCCACGCCGCCGCGGAGCACGCCCCCTACGCGGGCCTTCCCCCTACGGAGACCTGCATGAGTTGCCACGCCTTCATCCGCCCGGACAGCCCCAACCTGGCGCCGGTGCGGGAGAGCTGGGAAACGGGGGAGCCCTTGCGCTGGAACCGGGTCATCAACCTGCCGGATTTCGTCTATTTCCACCACGGGGCCCACGTGGCCAAGGGGGTGGGGTGTGCGGAGTGCCACGGCCGGGTGGACCAGATGTCCATCACCTTCCAGCCCCAGGCCTTCACCATGAAGTTTTGCCTGGACTGCCACCGCAACCCGGAACCCTACCTCAGGCCCCGGGAGCAGGTCTTCAACATGGCCTACGTCCCCGATCCCGAGCTGGGGCAAAGGCTGGTGGAGGCCTACCAGGTGCGCGCGCCCGAGGCCCTGATCGGCTGCAACACCTGCCACCGCTAGAGGGGAGGATGGAGATGCGACGCGGTCCTGAGGATGCCCTGGAAAAGGAGCTTTTCCGAGAGGA
Source organism: Thermus thermamylovorans (assembly GCF_004307015.1). Classification (NCBI taxonomy): domain Bacteria; kingdom Thermotogati; phylum Deinococcota; class Deinococci; order Thermales; family Thermaceae; genus Thermus; species Thermus thermamylovorans. The sequence goes on along the minus strand of NZ_SIJL01000005.1, from coordinate 21,757 downwards.
GTTCCCCTTCGGCCCCGTAAGCCGCAGGGGGATTTTGGCCATGGGCCTTTGGGCCCTCGCCGCCTGCACCCCGCTGGTGCGGCGCCAGGGGGTGCCTTACGTGCGCCAGCCGGAGCGGGCGGTGAAGGGGGGTCGGGCGGAGTTCGTCACCGCCATTCCCCACGCGGGCTTGGCCGAGGTGGTGCGGGTGAGGACCTATCAGGAACGCCCCCTTTTCCTCTCCCCTCTGGAGGGGGCCATGGCCCCTTATCCCTTGGCGGGCCTCTATACCCTCTACGACCCGGCCCGCAGGGGTAGGGAGCCGGACTGGGGGGGGTTTTACGCCGCCTGGCACCAGGCCTTGGCCGAGGGGGAGACCCTCCTGGTCCTACCCCGCATCACCTCACCTCGCCTGGAGGGGCTCCTAGAGAGAGCTCAGGAACGCTACCCCAACCTGCGGGTGGCCCACTTCGAGGCCTGGAGCCTGGAAAACGTTTACCGTGGTGCTGAACTGGCCTTCGGCCGGAGGGCCTGGCCCGTGTACGCCCCGGAGCGGGCGGAGGCCGTCCTCCTCCTGGATGTGGACCTCCACGAGCACCCGGCGGGCTACCTTTGGTGGGCTGCTTTGAGCAGCAAGCGCCTGCCCCCCATGAACCGCATTTACGCGGTGGAGAGCGCCCCTACCCTCCTTGGGGCTATGGCCGACCATCGCCTGGCCCTGAAGCCGAGCGGACTGGAGGCCTTTCTCCTGGCCCTGGCGCAGGTCCTGGGGGTGGTCCCGGGGACCCCGGCCTCTGACTACGGGGGCTTCCTCCCCGCCCTGGCGGACGACCTCCGCCGGGGCGGTCTGGTTCTCCCCGGCCTCCACCTTTCCCCCGGGGCCCAGGCCCTGGCCCTGGCGGTGAACCTGGCCCTGGGCGCCCCGGTGCGCTACGTCGAGCCCCTCGAGGCCCAGGTCGCCACTCCCCGGGCCTTCCTGGAGGCGGAGGGGGCGGAGCGGCTGGTCTGGGCGGCGGAGGGCCCCCTGCCCTCCTTCCAGGGCAAGGCCTTCGCCGCCCTCCTCTCCCTCTACCCCAGGGAGGTTCCTTGGAGCTTGCCCCTGGCCCATCCCCTGGAGGCGGGCGGCCAACACCGGGACGCCCGAGGAAGGCTTTGGCCCGCTCAGGCCCTCCTCAAGCCCCTCTGGGGAGGTAAGGGCCTGGAGGAGGTGCTCGCGGGGCTTTTGGGGGAGGAGCCCCCCGCTCTTTCCCCCGAGGAGCGGCAGGCCCTGGCCGAGGGCAGGCCCCTGGAGGAGGCCAGGGAAGCGCCGGTGGCCCTCCTCCCTGGCCTGGAGGGCCGCCTCCCCCCCTTGCGGGAGGAGGCCCCCCTGGAGCTCACCCTGCGCCCTGACGCCAGCCTCTTCGACGGCCGCTACCGGGAAAACCCCTACCTACAGGAGCTCCCCCGGCCCCTGAGCCGCTTGGTCTGGGACGGGGCCCTCCTCCTGGGGGAGGAGGAGGCGGAGGCCCTGGGCTACCTGGGGGAGGTCCGGGCCCGGGAGCGGCGGGCCGACCCCAGGCGGCCCCTCCTCCGGGTGCGGGCGGGGGGAAAGGAGGCCCTTCTCCCCCTCTGGCCCCTTCACGGCCTTCCCCGGGGCAGCCTGGTGGCCCCCCTCTCCCACCTCTTCCACCCCGAGGGGGTAGCCTTCCCCGCGGAGCTCATCCCCACGGGCCGGGACTACCCCTTGGTCTCCACCCAGTACCACGGCTACCTGGGAGCGGTGGAGACCGTCCGGGTCCTCACCGAGGCCGAGGCGGCGGAAAAGGAGCCCAAGGAGGAAAAGCGCCTTTCCTTCTATCCTCCCTGGCCGGTGGGGGAGCACGCCTGGGCCATGACCGTGGACCTGAGCCGCTGCCTGGGGTGCGGCCTTTGCATCCTCGCCTGCCAGGTGGAGAACAACATCCCCGCCGTGGGCAAGGAGGAGGTCAGGAAGGGCCGGGAGATGCACTGGATCCGCGTGGACCGCTATTTCGCCGAGGAGGGGGTGCTCCACCAGCCGGTGATGTGCCAGCACTGCGAGAAGGCCCCTTGCGAAGCGGTATGCCCGGTGGCAGCCACGGGGCACTCCGACGAGGGGTTGAACCTCATGGTCTACAACCGCTGCGTGGGCACCAAGTACTGCTCCGCCAACTGCCCCTACAAGGCGAGGCGCTTTAACTTCTTTCCCTATGCGGAGGCCTTCGTGGGCAAGGGGGACCCCAGAAGGGCTAAGGAAAGCCCCCTCTCCCTCCTCATGAACCCCGAGGTGACGGTCAGGAGCCGGGGGGTGATGGAGAAGTGCACCTACTGTGTGCAGCGCATCGAGCTCACCCGGGCCCAGGCCGCCCAGGAGGGGCGCAAGATCCGCACCGGGGAGGTGGTGACCGCCTGCCAGGAGGTCTGCCCCGGCAAGGCCATCCACTTCGGGGACCTCCTGGACCCCGAGGACCCTATCCAGGCCCACCGGCAGGAGGGGCGGCACTACACCCTCCTGCCCGAGGCCAACACCTGGCCCCGCACCACCTACCTGGCCCACTTGAAGAACCCCAACCCCCGGCTTAAGGAGCCTAAGAAGGAGGACGACCATGGCGCATAAGGAGCCCCATCCCGACCGCGACCTCATCCAGGGGGACTGGACGGAAAAGTCCTTGGTGGAGAAGCTCCTGGAGCCTGTGGAAAAGCCCCCGCCTCGGCCCTGGAGGTTGGTGGCGGCTGTGGGGGCGGCCCTCACCTTGGCCTGGCTCTACGCCATCTTCGTCACCTTCGTCCGGGGCCTCGGCACCTGGGGCATCAACCAGCCCGTGGCCTGGGGGCTGGACGTCGTCCACTTCGTCTGGTGGATCGGCATCGGCCACGCGGGGACCCTGATCAGCGCCATCCTGGTCCTCATGCGCCAGAACTGGCGGGACTCCCTGAACCGGGTCACCGAGGCCATGACCTTCTTCGCCATCCTGGCTGCGGCTACCTTCCCCCTGATCCACATGGGCCGACCCCAGCACTTCTACTGGGTCATGCCCTACCCCACCCATATGGCCCTCTGGCCCCAGTACAAGAGCCCCCTCTCCTGGGACGTGCTGGCCATTATGACCTACATCACCATATCTACCCTCTTCCTCTACCTGGGTTTGATCCCCGACCTGGCGCTCCTGCGGGAAAGGAGCCGGGGCTGGCGCCGGAAGTTCTACGGTTGGCTCTCCTTGGGCTGGACGGGAAGCGCCCTCCACTGGCAGCGCTACCGGGCAGTGTATGTGCTCCTGGCGGGCCTCGCCACCCCGGTGGTCATCTCCGTGCACTCGGTGGTGAGCATGGACTTCGCCTACGCCTTGGTGCCGGGCTGGCACGTGACCATCTTCCCTCCCTTCTTCGCCGCCGGGGCCATCTACTCGGGTTTCGCCATGGCCCTCACCCTGGTCATCCCTCTGCGGAAGTGGTACCGCCTGGAGGGGGTGATCACGGAACGGCACCTGGACTGGATGGCCAAGATCACCCTGGCCTCGGGCCTGGGGGTGGCTTACATCTACCTCCTGGAGATCTTCGTCATGTGGTACTCCGCCGAGCCCCACGAGTGGGCCCAGCAGCTTTGGCGCATGACGGGACCCTACGCCCCTTACTACTGGGCCATGATGCTCATCAACGTGGGGCTTCTCCAGACCCTGTGGTTTCCCCGCTTCCGCCGGAACATCGCCTGGCTCTTTATCTTCTCCATTCTGGCCAACGTGGGCATGTGGCTGGAGCGCTTCGTCATCGTGGTGATCAGCCTCTCCCACGACTTCGTCCCCGGGAGCTTCAACCTCTACTTCCCCACCTGGGTGGACTGGACCCTCTTCCTCGGCACCCTGGGCTTCTTCCTCCTGGGCTTGGCCCTGTTCATCCGCCTCTTCCCGCCCATCGCCGTGGCGGAGATGGTCCACCTGTTCCACAAGCTGCGGAAGCACTAGGAGGGCGGCATGCTGTACGGGATCATGGCCTATTTTGACGCTCCCGAGAGGCTGCTTTCCGCCTTGCGGGTCCTAAGGGAAGAGGGCTACCGCCAGTTCGAGGCCCTGGCCCCAGGCCCCTTGGAGGGCCTGGAGGAGGCCCTGGGGCAGAGGCGGGACGAGGCCATCCCCTGGGCAGCCTTCGCCTTCGGGGTTTTGGGCCTAGGCCTGGGTCTCTTTCTCCAGATCTACACCTCTTTGGACTACCCCATAAACGCCGGGGGTAAGCCTCTTTTGGGCTGGCCTGCCTTCATCCCCGTGACCTTTGAGATCACCATCCTCACCATCGCCCTGGGGATTTTCCTGCTTTTGCTCTACATGACCGGCCTCCCGCGGGCGGCGCACCCCGCGGTGCTCGCCCGGGGATATCCCGGGGTGCTGGTGGACCGGTATGGGATCTTCGTCTACGTCACCGACCCCCGGTTCCACCCCACGGCCACCCGCAGCCTTCTGGAAAGCCTCGGCGCCCAGGTGGAGGAGGTGGGGGGTGGTTAGGTTCTTGCTCCTCCTCCCCCTTCTGGCCGGGTGCGGCTGGATGTGGGACCAACCCAAGGTGAAGGCTTTCCGGGAAACCCCCGTTTCCCTAGCCTTCCCCGAGGACCGGGTAGCCTTTGGGGAGAACCTGGACCCCGCGGTGCGCACGGGGCTCGCCCCCGAAGGGGGCTTCGCCGCAAGCCCCTACGTCTTCCCCGAAGAGGAGCTTCTCCGGGGCCGGGTGCTCTACGAGAGCTTCTGCGCCGTCTGCCACGGGGCGCGGGGCGAGGGGGATGGCCGGGTGGTCCCCCTGGGGATGCCCCGGCCCCGTCCCTTCCCGGAGGTAGCGGAGATGCCCGAAGGCTACTTCTACTTCGCCGCCACCAACGGCTTTGGTCGCATGTTCTCTTACCAAGGCCGCATTCCCCAAAGGGAACGCTGGCTCATCGCCCACTACATCCGCCGCTGCCTCTTGGACGAGGTTTGCCCGGAGGAGGTGTTCCGTGCAGAGGTCCATTGAAGCCGCCCGCGCCTGGCCCTGGGTTCTGGGCCTTCTGCTCTACGCCCTGGCCTTCCTCTTCGGCGCAGAGGCCGCCTACTTTCCCTTTGCCTTATTTCTGCTCCTCTCCCTGGGGGCCCTTCTGCTTCTCCTCCTGCACAACGCCCTCCAAAGCCGCTGGGGGGTGCCCTTGGAGCCCTACCTCTACCCCCTGGCCCAGCTCCTTCCCGCGGTGGGGCTTTTAGGTCTGCCCTTCTTCCTCTTCCTGCCCGACCTCTTCCCCTGGGCCCGCCCCGGGGCCGGCCTGGACCCCATTCTGGCCCACCGCGCGGGGTACCTGAACGCCCCCTTCTTGCTCCTGCGCTACCTCCTTTACTTCGCCCTCTTCGCCTTCCTCCTCGCCCGCCTCCGCCCCGGGGAGCACCGGGCGGAGGTGGGCGCCTGGGGGCTCCCCCTGGCCTTCATCGCCGGCACCTTCCTGGTCTTTGACCTTTTTAAGGCCCTCGAGGCCCACTTCTACTCCGCCTCCTACGGGGCCATTCTGCTCCTTTCCGCGGTGATCCTGGCCCTGGCCCTGGCCGTGGCCCTGGCCGCCCGCAAGGGCACGGCGGCCCTCCTGGGCCAGGCCCAGAACCACACCAACCTCCTCCTGGCCCTTTCCATCATCTGGATCTACCTGGAGGCCACCACCCTGGTCATCGTCTGGGGGGCGGACCTGGTGCACAAAGTGGAATTCTACCTGAAGCGCCTCTCCGGCCCCTGGGACGAGGTAGCGGCCCTCTGGGTGGTGGGGGGCTTTTTCCTGCCTTTCCTGTACCTCCTCACCAACCTCCCCAAGCGGGAGAGCCGCTACCTCTGGCCGGTGGCGGCTTGGATCCTGGTCTTCCACCTCCTCCACTTGGCCTGGTACCTCCTGCCTGCCCTGGAGGGGAGCTTGGGGGTAGGGCAGCTTTTGGGGTTCCTGGGCCTGGGCCTCCTCTACCGCCTCCGCCTGGGGGAGGGCTGATACCTCCCCGCCCTGGCGTAAGCCAGGGCGGGGGCCCGATGAAGGCCTACCGCAGGGCTCCCCCCAGCTGCGGATGGGGGCTTCGGTGAAAGGGGTGTCCTGTGGGGACACCGGGCATTCTGCCGGGCTTGTACCGGGGCAAAAGCTCGGGAAGCCCATTGGGCTCCTGGGTCGGGGCATTTGCACCTACCCTCACCGGAGGCGCCCGGCCAGACTGGGTTTAGGGGTACACGGTATAGGTACTCGGGGAGGTTGCGGATGACGACGAGGGTTCTGGTTCTAGGAGGCGGCTCAGGCGGCTTGGTGGCGGCCAACAAGGTGAAGAAGCTTCTGGGCCGTGAGGCGGAGGTCACCCTGGTGGACAAGAACGCCTACCACGAGTTCATGCCCGCCTATCCTTGGGTGGCCTTCGGCATGCGGGAGCCGGAGCAGGTGCGCAGACCCCTGGCTAACCTGGAAAAAAGAGGCATTACTTTCCTGCAGGCCAGGGTGGAGGCCCTGGACCCAGCCCACAACAAGGTGAGGACCAGTGCCGGGGAGCTCGCCTACGACTACCTGATCGTCTCCCTGGGGGCTGAGGCCCAGCCCGCTCCGGCGGGGGATGGCTACGCCCCCTGGAGCCTCGAGGGGGCCTTGAAGCTCCGGGAAGCCCTCAAGGGGTTCCGGGGCGGGAAGGTGGTGGTGGGGGTTTCCTCTCCCTACTACCCCTGCCCCCCGGCCCCCTACGAGGTGGCGGGCCAGGTGGAGTTCGCCCTGAAGGTCAAGGGGGTGCGGGAAAAGAGCAGCGTGGATGTTTTCCACCTAAACCCCCTGCCCCTGGCGGGCATGGGCCCGGTGATCTCCGGCAAGGTGATGGAGATCCTGAAGTCCAAGGGCATCGCCTTCCACGGGGAGTTCGAGCCCGTGGCCTTCGAGGGGGGTAAGGTGAAGGCCAAGGACGGGCGGGAGCTTGCTTACGACCTCCTCATCCTCACCCCGCCCTTCGCCCCCAACCGGGTGGTGCGGGAATCCCCCCTGGCGGGCCCCCAGGGTTTCCCCGAGGTGCACAAGTCCACCTTCCGTTCCCCCAGGTTCCCCAACGTCTTCGTCATCGGCGACACGGTGAACCCCTCCCTGATGCTCCCCCCGGCTGGGGTGGTGGCCCACTTCCAGGGGGAGTACGTGGCCGGGGTCATCGCCTCCGACCTCAAGGGGGCCTACATCGGGGAGCCCTTCAACCCCGTGGCCATGTGCATCATGGACTTTGGGGACAACGCCCTCCTGCCCCAGTGCTCCTTTGAGAAGCTCCTGGCGGGCACGGGGATGCCCTCCTGCGGCGTGATGGCCGTGGGCAAGTGGGTGCGGGTGACCAAGATGCTCTTCGAGGGCTTCTGGTTCGCCACCTTGATCGAGTAGGAGGGCCCATGGAGAAGACGCTCACCGTGGAAGAAAGGCTGGCCCACATAGAGGAGGTCCTGGAGAAAAGCGGGCTAGGCCTCCTGGCCCAGATGGGGGCGGGGGAGACCCTTTCCGAAAACCTGGGCCTCCTCCTGGACCCCAAGAACCTGCAGCTAGTCTCCCTCCTGGCCCGCTTCCTGGACCAGGCGGAGGCCCTGGAGCGGCTGGCGGAAACCCTGGAGAAGCTGGAAAAATCCGGGGCCTTGGCCTTCCTGGGTTACCTCTCCGAGAACTTCGGCGAGGGTCTGGGGATGCTCATGGAGCCCCAGGTGCTCAGGCTCTTTTCCCACGGGGCCAACGTCCTGGACATCCTCTCCCGCATCGAGCCCGCAGCCATCGGCATGATGGCGGGGGCCCTGCAGCGGGGCCTTGCCGAAACTTTCACCCCCGAGGCCATGCGGGACCCGCCCCGGGTGGGCCTCACCGGGATCCTGAAGCAGCTTGCCGACCCCGAGGTGCAAAGGGCCCTAGGGGTGCTCTTCCTCCTCCTCAAGGCCCTGGGCAAGGCCTTCGGTCACCTTAACGAGGACATGAAGGCCATAGAGGCCCTCATGGCCAAGATGATGCCCAAGAAGTAAGGGCAAAGCGGGCATCGGTCGGCTCCTTGGGGTCCCCCTTGCGGCGCAAGCCGCAAGGGGGTGTTAGGCCAGGGTCACCCGGTCGCGGCCTGCCTCCTTGGCCCGGAGGAGGGCGTAGTCGGCCTTGAGGATCCAGTCCTCCAGCTGGGGTTCCCCTTCCGGCACCTCGCCCCCGGCGATTCCGGCGGAGAGGGTGAGGGGGTAAGGGATGGGGTCCACCCGGTGGCTGCGGAAGCGGTAGCGGATGCGCTCCACCACCTCTTTGGCCGCCTCGCGGTCGGCCCCGTAAAGGAGGAGCAGGAACTCTTCCCCCCCGTAGCGTACCGCCAGGTCCTCGCGGCGGACGCTGGCGCCGAGGATGCGGCCCAGAACCTTGAGCACCTCGTCCCCCACGGGGTGGCCGTAGGTGTCGTTCACCCGCTTGAAGCGGTCGATATCCAGCATGACCACGCTCACCGGGGCCCCGTAGCGGCGGGCCAGGGCCAGGAGCTTGGGGAGCTCCGCTTCCAGGCCTCGCCGGTTCAAAAGCCCCGTGAGGGGGTCGGTGAGGGCCAGGGTGCCCCACTCCACCTGCTTCAGCACCTGCCTTACCCTTTCGCCCAAAAGGGAGAGGAAGCTCGGGGGTACGGGCTCTTCCGGGGGTGTGCGCAGGTAGAGGTAGGCGCTGTCCCCGTTTAGGGGGAGGACGAGGCTATGAGGGGTGCGCTCCCCTACTAGCCCCCGCCTCCCCCGGACCTCCAGCCCCACCGCCTGGGGCAGGAGTTGGCGGGCGGCCTCCAAGGCTCCAAGGAGTACGGCCTCCGGGCTTAAGGTCTGGGTGACGCTGGGGGAGAGACGGGCGAGCTCCTCCAGGAAAAGGGTCCAGCGCCGCCCCTTTTCCTCCGTGCGCCGCCACCCCAGGTGCTGGGCATAGAGGAGGCCCAAGGCCCCTGCGAGCCCCCCGTACAGGGCCAGGGCCTGCACCCCCCAAGGGGTAGGCCCTTGGAGGAGGAGGGCAGGCATGAGGAAGAGGCTTCCCAGGGCCAGGGCTTGCCCCGGGAAGGCGGTTTTTTCTCCCTTCTCCTCCACCACCCCCAGGGCGAGGAGGAAGTAGCCCAGGCTCCAGAGGAGATGGGCGGGGTGTCCCGTGAGATGGTCCTCTGCTGCCCGCAAAAGGCTGCGGCTCATGTCCGCTACCAGAAGGAGGAGGAGGCCTACCCCCCAAAGGGCCCTTCCCCCGAGGAAGCGCTCCTGGAAGAGGGGTTCTAGCCGGGGCAGGAGGAGCGCCAGGAGCAGGACGTCCCAGACCCCATACACCCGGTCCATGCCCAGCTCGGGCCTCAGGGCGGCGGTCAGGCCCAAAAGCCCCAGGGGCAGGAGCAGGAGGCTGAGCCCGGGGCGCTTTCCCGGTAGCCGCAGGAGGGCCAGGGTCAGGGCCGCGTAGCCCGCCAGGTAAGGGCCGTCCAGGTAAAGCCCCCGGGGCCATCCCCGGAGTTCCCCCAGGGTCCGGGCCAGCTCCCCCAGGCCCAGGAGGAGGAGCCCCAGGCCCCAGGCCCGCTCCCCCCGCCAGAGGAGAAACCCTCCCCCGCCCAAGGCCACCGCGGGTGCGAGGAAGCCCTGGCTCCAAGGGGCGGTGAGGGGGGATAGCCCTAGGAATAGCAGGAGGACCAGGAAGCCCAGCCCATAAGGGACCACACCCCTAGTCTAGCCCAGGGTGGTCGCGGGAGCAGGGGCTTTGGCCAGGGCCTCGAGGGCCTCCCGCAAGACCCCTATCCCCCTCAGGAACTCCCGCACGTCCACATGCTCGTAAGGGGTGTGGTCCAAGGTGGAGTCCCCGGGGCCATAGGCCACCATGGGCACCTGCCAGTGGGGGGCCAGGACGTTCATGTCGCTGGTCCCGGTCTTCAGCTTGAAGACGGGCTTGCCCCCAGCCTTGCGGATCCCTTGGCGCAGGGCCCGGGTGAGGGGGGTGTCCTTGGGGCCCAGGTAGGGCACCTCCCGGCCGAAGAACTCCAGCTCCAGGGTGGGGGGGGCGTAGGCGCTGAGGTGGCGGATGGCCTCCTCCGGGGGGAGCCTGGGGGGGAGGCGCAGGTCGAAGAACAGCTCCGCCACCTGCTTGAGCTCCGCCGGGTGGACCCGGAAGTCCCGCAGGGTGTACTGCACCTGGTCGAAGGGCCTCTGCCCCACGTTCATGGCCTCGGTCCAGGCCTTGATGGCCACAAAGTAGCTGATGAGCTCCTCCGCCGCGTTGGGCTCGTGGTGGGCGGAGTGGAAATGATCCTTTTCCCGCCGCACCCGCACCAAGAGCCTCCCCTTGTAGCCCAGGGTGATCCCCTCCCAGCCCGAGGGCTCGCCGATGACCACGTAATCCGGCCGGAGCCTGGGGGCCACGAAGCGGGCCCCTTTGGAGCTCGGGGCCTCCTCCTCCGTGGCCCCCACCAGGTGGACGGTGAGGCGCCTCCTGGCCTCCTGGGAAAGCCCGGCGGCGGCGAAGATCATGGCCACGAAGGGCCCCTTGGCGTCCACCGCGCCCCGGCCGAAGAGCTTGTCGCCCTCCAGCCTGACGGGCACCACCCCGGGCACGGTGTCGATGTGCCCCAGGAGGACCACCTGTACGGGGCCATGGCCCACCTGGCCCCGGGCGTTGTCCGCCTCGTCCACGAAGCCCTTGAGGCCAAGCCTTTCCATCCCCTCCGCCAGGTACTCCGCCACGGGGCGCTCCTGCCCGGAAGGGGAGGGGATCTCCAGGGCCCCTTTGAGGAACTCCACGGGGTCCAAGGCGTTCGCGCTCATGTCATTGGGTTAGCACCGCCCGCACCGCCTCCACCACCCGCTCCAGGTCGGCCTTTTCGATGACCAAGGGGGGCAGGAAGCGGATCACCGTGGGGCCCGCCTGCAGGACCAGCACCCGGTGCTCCCGCTCCAGGCGCTGGATGTAGGGGGCGGCCTTCTCCTTGAGCTCGAGGCCCACCATGAGCCCCAGCCCCCGCACCTCGCGGATCCTGGGGGAGGAAATCTCCCGCAGCCTCTCCATGAACCAGGGCCCGAGCTCCGCCGCCCGCTCCCAAAGCCGGGTGCGCTCCAGGTAGCGCAGGGCGGCCACCCCCGCGGCCATGGCCAGGGGGTTCCCCCCGAAGGTGGTGCCGTGGCCCCCCTTGGGCATGCTCCTCGCCACCTCCTCCCGCATCACCGCCGTGCCCAAGGGCACCCCGCCCCCCAGAGCCTTGGCCAGGGTGAGGATGTCGGGCACCACCCCGTAGTGCTCCAGGGCGAAACGCCTGCCCGTGCGGCCCATGCCGGTCTGGATCTCGTCCAGGATGAGGAGGGCGCCCTTTTCCCGGGTCACCTCCCGGGCGGCCTGGAGGAACTCGGGGGTGGCGGGCCGCACTCCCCCTTCCCCCTGGACGGGCTCCAGGAGCACTGCCGCCGTTTCTTCATCCACCGCCCTTCTCAGGGCCTCCACGTCGTTGTAGGGGATGAACTCCACCGGGCCCAAAAGGGGCAGGAAGGGCTCCCGGTACTTGGGCTCCCAGGTGAGGGAGAGGCTGCCCAGGGTGCGCCCAGAGAAGCCCCGCATGGCGGCCACCAGCTTGCGCCTTCCCGTGTGGGCCCAGGCGAACTTGATGGCCGCCTCGTTGGCCTCGGTGCCGGAGTTGGTGGGGAAGACCCGGTTCAGCTCCGGTGGGAGCACCGAAACCAGGGTGCGGTAAAACTCCCCCCGGGTGGGGGTGGGGAGGGTCTGGGGCATGGCGAGGAGGGTTTCCGCCTGCCGCTTGACCGCCTCCACCACCTCGGGGTTGCCGTGCCCCAGGTTGGCTACCCCGTAGCCCCCCACGCAGTCGAGGTACTCGTGGCCCTCCGCGTCCCAGACCCTTGCCCCCTGGCCCCGGACCAGGAGGAGGTCGTGCTTGGTGAAGACCCCGGAGTCCAAGGTCTTTTCCGCTTCCAAAAGGGCACGCCAGTCTTCCTTGACCATGTGTAACCTCCAAAAGAAAAGCCCCCGGGCGGGCCCGGGAAGCCAGGCTTCCCAGGCCCTTTCAGGTTTTGCCCCAGGCGGCCATCTCCCCCTCAGGGTAGGGGGGGCGTGGGCAGGTGTCAACCGATAGACTTTAGGAATGCTGGCCTACGTGGCCCTGGGTGCCAACCTGGGGAACCGGAGCGGGTACTTGCTTCAAGCCCTTTCCTTCCTCTCCCGCCTGCCGCAAACCCGTCTTGTGCGCCTCTCTCCGGTCTACGAAACCGAGCCCGTGGGCCCGCCCCAGCCCCCCTACCTGAACCTGGTGGCGGAGGTGGAGACGGGGCTTTCTCCCCAAGACCTGCTCCAGGCCCTTCTCCGCATAGAGCGGGCCTTGGGGCGGAAGCGCCGGGAGCGCTGGGGGCCGAGGACCATAGACCTGGACCTTCTGCTCTATGGGGACCTGGTCCTGAGGGAGGAAGGCCTCGAGGTGCCCCACCCCAGGCTCCACGAAAGGGCCTTCATCCTGGTGCCCCTTTGCGACCTGGTCCCCGAGGGGCGCCACCCCCTTTTGGGCCAGACCTTCGCCGAGCTTTTGGCTTCCCTGGACCGGCGGGGGGTGCACCCCCTTGTGCTATAGTGGGAACATCGCGGGCAGGACCGCGCGAGGAGAAGGAACTGTGGAAATACAAGCGGGAAGCATCGTAGAGGGCCGCGTGGTGCGGGTGACGGACTTTGGCGCCTTTGTGGAGCTCCCGGGCGGCGAGCAGGGCCTGGTGCACATCTCCCAGATCGCCCACGAGTTCGTGCGGAACGTCCGGGACTTCCTCAACGAGGGGGACATCGTCCAGGTGATGGTGAAGGGCCGGGACGCCAAGGGGCGGCTGGACCTCTCCATCAAGGACCTGACCCCCGCCCCCGAGGGGGCCCCACCCCCTAGGCCCCGGCGCCTGCCCAAGCAGTCCCCAGAGTTTGAGAACAAGCTCAAAAGTTTCCTCCGGGGCACCGGGGGTTTCGGCGGCAAGGGGGGCAAGAAGGGCGGCAAGAAAAAGCGGTAACCCCAAAGGGTTCCCCCCGGGGGTGTATGCCCCTGGGGTTTTGCCTTAAAGTGGTGGGGTATGGCGAAGCCCATAGAGGTTACCGACGCCAGTTTTGACGACGCCCTGGGCGGGCATCCCTTGGTCCTGGTGGACTTCTGGGCGGAGTGGTGCGCCCCTTGCCGCATGATCGCCCCCATCCTCGAGGAGCTGGCCAGGGAGTACGAGGGGAAGCTCTTGGTGGCCAAGCTGGACGTGGACGAGAACCCCAAGACGGCCATGCGCTTTCGGGTCATGAGCATCCCCACCGTGATCCTCTTTAAAAACGGCCAGCCGGTGGAGGTGCTGGTGGGGGCCCAGCCCAAGCGCAACTTCCAGGCCAAAATAGAGAAGCATCTGCCCCCAAGCGCATGAGGATCGCCCTGGACGCCATGGGGGGGGACCGGGCCCCCCAGGTTCCGGTCCAGGGGGCCCTCCTGGCGGCCCATGAAGGGGTGGAGGTCCTCCTGGTGGGGGAGGAGGCCCGCCTGCGGGAGGAGCTCGCCCGCCACCGCGCCTCCCTCCCCATCCACCACGCCCCCGACTGGATCCGCATGGCGGAGCACGCCACCGAGGTGAGGCGGCGCCGGGAAAGCTCCATCATGGTGGCCATCGACCTCCTGAAGCGGGGCGAGGTGGGGGCGGTGGTCTCCATGGGCCACACCGGGGCCACCATGGCCGCGGCCCTCTTCGCCCTGGGGCGGGTGAAGGGGGTGGAGCGCCCGGCCCTCCTGGTGGAGTTTCCGAGCCAGCGGGGCCGCACCCTCCTCCTGGACGGGGGGGCCAACGCCGACTGCCGCCCGGGCTTCCTGGTGCAGTTCGCCGCCATGGGCCTGGCCTACGCCGAGGCTCTGGGCCTTCCCGAGGCTAAGGTGGGCCTCCTTTCCATCGGGGAGGAGGAGGGAAAGGGAAACGCCCTGGTGTTGGAGACGTACCCCCTTCTGCGGGCTGCTTTCGGTGGACGCTTCTACGGCAACGTGGAGGGGCGGGACGTCTTCTTGGGCACGGTGGAGGTGGTGGTCACCGACGGCTTCACCGGTAATGTGGTCCTGAAGCTGGCGGAAGGGGAGGCCAAGGTGCTCCTCGGCTGGATCAAGGAGGCCCTGGCTTCCAGCCCCTTGGCCAGGCTCGGGGCCCTTCTGGTCAGGGGGGCCTTGCGCCGGGTGAAGGAGCGGGTGGACCCCGCCCAGTACGGGGCCATGCCCCTCCTGGGGGTGGAGGGAGCGGTCTTCGTCGGCCACGGCGCTGCGGATGCCCTGGCGGTGAAGAACGCCCTCCTCCGGGCCAAGCGCCTGGTGGAAGGAGGTCTCATGGACCGGGTGCGGCAAAGCCTCGCTGCCCTACACGTCTAGGATCACCCGCGCCCGCCAGCGCCCGCCCTCCTCCGCCACCTGCAGGCCGTGGAAGGTGGCGCTTTTCACCTCTCCCTGAAACCCAAAGCCCTCCTGGAAGGGTTCGCCGAGGAGGGCGGCCTCGAGGCGGTACCCCCCTTCCTTGGGCTCCACCCTCACCCGGGCCCGGCCCGGTACGAAGCCCTTGGTCTGGACCAGGTAGATGAGCTCGTTCAGGTAGCGCACCAGGAGGGTTTCCAGGTCCTCGGCCTCCAGGGCGATCCGCCTGTGCCTGCTGCCCCCTTTAGGGGGCGACTGGAACATCGCCAAAAGGAGGCCCTGGAGGGCCGCTTGGAAGAGGTCCTCCAGGCTTTCCGCCTCTAGGGCGAAGCCCACGTCGGCGGTGTGGTCCAAAGGCCTTACCACCACGGCCCCTCCTCCAGGCCCCGGCTGCCCGGGAGGTGGAAGGTTTCCGTCCAGAGGCGCTCCGGGTGCCTCTCCATAAAGGCCAGCACCGAAAGGGCCTGGGTCCGGTGCTGGGCGAGGGCCTTGAGCTTCTGGGCCAGGGCCCACTCGGGGAGGCGCAGACGGTGGGTCACGGGCCAGGGGCCCTCGGGCTGCACGAAGTACACCACCTGGGCTAAGCCCTCCGCCGCCCTTGCGGCGTAGCGGCTTGCCGCCACGTGGTCGGGGTGGCCGTTGATCCCGTCCGGGGGAAAGGTGAGGAGGAAGCGGGGCCTGAGGGTGAGGAGCCGCTTCCGGATGGCCCTCTCCGCCTCCGGGTGGTCGGGGAGGCCCCGGCCCGTGGTCGGCCCCCGCGGGCCCTCTTCCGCCTCCTGGGGCAGGGCGTTGGGGAAGGAGAGGACCTCCAGGAAGTCCACCCCCAGGATCTCCGCCGCCCGCCTGAGCTCCCCCTCGCGCACCTCCCCCAGGCGCTCGGAGGGGCAAAGCCCCAGGGTCCTGCCCGCCTCCCCCCGGGTGAGGGTGAGGATGCCCGTCCGCAGGCCCGCGGCCTTGGCCAGAAGCAGGGCCCCCCCGGCCCCGAGGCTCTCGTCGTCGGGATGGGGCACCACCACCAAAAGGTCCAGCACTGCTCCTCCCCTAGCCCTCCCCCAGGCGCACCCGCACGAAGCGGTCCCGCCCCCGCTGCAAGACCAGCGGCCGGGAGAGGGCTACCTCCAGATGGGGGTCTGCAACGGGCTCCCCGTCGATGCGCAGGCCCCGGTTGCCGATGAGCCGCTTGGCCTCGGCGTGGGTGGGGGTGAGGCCGGCCAGGGTGAAGAGCCGGGCCACCCCGATCCGCCCCTCCTTGAGCTCCGAGGGAGGGATGACCACCTCGGGGAGGTTCTCGGGGATGCCCCCCCGGGCCACCCGGTCGTAACGGGCCTCCGCCTGGCGCACGGCCTCCGGTCCCGCTTCCTTGTCCCGGCCCAAGGCCTCCCAGGCGTAGCCCAGGCCCTCGTAGAAGGCCCGGTCGATACGGGCGGGGATGGTGGGAAGGGCGTAGGCGGCGGTGAGGAGGCGGGCCAGCACCCGGTGGGCGGGCACGGGGCCCGCCCGGAGGAGGGCCGCCACCTCTTCCTCCTCGAGGTCGGTGAGGAGGCGGAGGTAACTGGGGAGGAGGGCGTCCGGCACCCGCATCAGCTTCTTGAACATGGTCTCGGGGGGCTCGGTAAGGCCGATGTAGTTGTCCAGGCTCTTGCTCATCTTCTCCCGCCCGTCCAGGCCCAGGAGGAGGGGCATGAGGAAGCAGACCTGGGGGGCCTGGCCGTAAGCCCGCTGCACCTCCCGGCCCACCAGGAGGTTGAAGCGCTGGTCCAGGCCCCCCATCTCCACGTCTGCCCGGATGGCCACGGAATCGTAGGCCTGGGCGAAGGGGTAGAGGAACTCGTGCAGGGAGATGGGCACCCCCTCCTCGTAGCGCCGCTTGAAGTCCTCCCGTTCCAGCATCTGGGCCACGGTCATGAGGGAGGTGAGGCGCACCACCTCCTTGAAGGCGAGCCCTTCCAGCCACTCGGAGTTGTAGCGGAGCTGGAAGAGGTGGGGTTCCTGCCTCAGGATCTTCCCCGCCTGCTCCACGTAGCTCCTGGCGTTCTCCCGGGTCTCCTCCAGGGTGAGGGGGGGGCGGGCCTTGCTCCGCCCGGAGGGATCCCCGATCATCCCGGTGAAGTCCCCGATGATGAGGACTACCCGGTGCCCGAGCTCCTGGAACTGGCGCATCTTCCTCAGGACCACCGCGTGCCCCAGGTGCAGATCCGGCCGCGTGGGGTCGGCCCCGAGCTTGACCGTGAGGGGGCGGCCCTCCCTCAGCTTGGCGAGGAGCTCCTCCTCGGGGAGGATCTCCTCGGCCCCCCGCCGGAGAAGGGCCAGGGCCGCTTCCGGGGAAAGCCTGGTACCGACGTCCGCCATGAGCCCAAGTATACTGGAGGCAATGCGGAGCCTTCTCCTCCTGGCCCTCCTGGCCCTCGGCCTCTACTGGTACGCGGAGCGGTACGGCCTGGCGGTGGGCTACCCCCCCTTTCTCCCGGTCTTCTACTGGAACTACAGCGGAGAGGCCCAGTACCCCTTGCGGGTTACCGGCCTTTACGACGCGGTGAAGGTGATGGTCTTGGGGAACCTCGAGGCGGGACGCCTCTCCGTGGCCCTCCTGCGGGAGGGGCGTTCCCAGGGGGAGCGCGTCTTCTCCGGCGCTTTCCAGGAGGAGCTGCGCTTTGCCGTGACCCCCGGGGAGTACACCCTGCGCTTCCGGCTGGAGGGGGCCAAGGGGCGGGTGCGCTACGACTGGGTCACCACCCGGTTTGCCCCCTAGAGGGGGGTGTGCTACACTTAGGCCTGGTCTGCCCCTAGGGGGCACAAGGGGAGAGCGATGGCGCAAAAGAAGCCCAAGAGGAACCTTTCCGCCCTGAAGCGGCACCGGCAGTCCCTGAAGCGCCGGCTGCGCAACAAGGCCAAGAAGTCGGCCATCAAGACCCTGAGCAAGAAGGCGGTGCTCCTGGCCCAGGAGGGCAAGGCCGAGGAGGCCCTGAAGCTCATGCGCAAGGCCGAAAGCCTCATCGACAAAGCGGCCAAGGGGTCCACCCTCCACAAGAACGCTGCCGCCCGCAAGAAGTCCCGGCTGATGCGCAAGGTGCAAGGCTTCCTCCAGGCTTCCAGGGCCGCCGCGGAGAGCGGCGTGGGTGCTTAGGGAGGGGAGTGTGGGCAAGGGGGACCGGCGTACCCGGCGGGGCAAGGTCTGGCGGGGCACTTACGGCAAGTACCGCCTGCGCAAAAAAAGGTAGCCCGCCCCTTCCCCGGCGGGGTCGCTAGAGGGGGCTCAGGCCGTCCCCTGTTGGGGGGAGGGGGTGGCCTCTATCCGGAGAGACGGGGAAGGGCTCGACGCAAGAAGGTCTTGCGCCCCCCCGCCGGGGCCGCCCTCGGGCAAGGGCGCTCAGGGTGGGGTTGGTTCCCCTTCCCGCTCCATCTCCCAGGTTAGATCCCGCAGGAGCCAGCCCCGCCCCGGGGGCATAACCTCCCCTGCGGCCAAGGCCTGGACCAGGTAGCGGCGTACCAGGCCCACCGGCACCCCCTCGGCGATGACCTCCCCTAGGTTGCGGCTCCCGTCCAGAAGGGAAAGGAGGTGGCCGAACTCCTCCAGGGTCCGGCTTCGCCGTCCCTGGTGCCGGATACGGAGGGCGTACCAGGCGTAGCGGCGCAAGGGGTAGAGGTCCCCTTCCCGGACCCCCATGTAGGCCCTTTCCATAGCGATGAGGAGGGGTACGCCCCAGGCCTTGGCCGCGGCCCGGACGCTCTTTCCCCCTTGGAAGACCCCGTAGGGTTCCTTGGGGCGGATGGCTTCCAGGACCCGGCTAGGGGAGTCCACCAGGGTGCGGAAGCGGTCCCACTCATCGTTGACCCGGGCCCATTCCCCCATGAGGGCGGGGAAGGGGAGGAAGGGCCGCTCCGGGGAGGGGGGGGCGGGTTGGAAGCGAAAGGAGCCCTCCCGGGGATGGAGGGGAAAGGCCAGGAGGGCCTCGAGGCCCTCCCAGTCTAGGATGGCTGCCCCCACCACTTCCCCTGCGGAAAGGCGCAGGGAGAGGGGAAGGCGTCCTGCCCTAAGCTCTAGACCCCCCGAGCGCCGATGGGTGTGGATCAGCTCTAAGACCTGCGTCAGCGGGATGGTGTTCAGGTCTCCTTCCAGAAGTATCCCTCCCCCAAGCCTAAGACCAGGGTACGCCCCTCCCCCCGGTAGGCTTCAAGGGCTTGGACCACGGCTAGGGTATGGGCTTCTTCCACCAAGGCGGCCACCGCGGGCCCGGCTCCCCCCACGAAGGCGGCCAGGGCGCCCGCTTCCAGGGCCCGGTCGATGGCCTCTGACGCCCCCGGCATCAGCCCGGCCCGGTAGGGCTGGTGCAGGCGGTCCCGGCAGGCCTCCCTCAGGGCGGAAAGCCTCCCCGAAAAGAGGGCCGCGGGCCAGAGGGCGCTCCGGGCCAGGTTGAAGACGGCATCCTTTAAGGAAACCCTCTCGGGCAAGGCCGCCCGGGCCAGGGGCGTGGGCACCTCGTAGGGGGGCACCGCCAGGACGAAGCGCACCCCCTCTGGCCTCGGCAGGGGAATGGCCAGGGGGGGGTCGGCCAGGGCGGCCACGAACCCCCCGTAGACCGCGGGGGCCACGTTGTCGGGGTGGCCCTCGAGGCCCGCGGCCACCCGGAAGACCCCGTCGCGCCCCAGCCTTCCCCTGGAAAAGCGGTCCGCCAGGGCCACCCCCGCCACCAAGGCCGCCGAGGAGCTCCCCATGCCCCGGGCCAGGGGGATGGGGTTGAAGGTCCGGATGCGGAGGGGCTCAGGGCATAGGCCCAAGGCCCGCATCCCCGCCCGGTAGCCCTGGTGGACCAGGTTGTCCGTCCCCTCCACCCGGCCCTCCCCCTCGTAGTGGAAGGCGTCCTCCCCTGCGGGCTCGGCCTCCACCTCCAGGTAGAGGTCCAAGGCCACCCCCAGGGCGTCAAACCCCGAGCCCAGGTTGGCCAGGGTGGCGGGGACATAGAGGCGGGCTTTGCCTTCCATACGGCCTACACCGCCCCCAGCATACCAAGGGTCTTCGTAGCTGTTTCGCTCGGGCTGCGCCCCGCCCTGGGACTACATCCGGGTAAGGGACAGGGGGGCTTGGTTCCGCGCCAGGGCTTCCCTTGCGCGGGGCAAGGCCTCCGCCACCTCCCGGGCCAGGAGGCCAACCCCCTTTTCCTCCGCCAGGAGGTCCCCCGCCAGGCCGTGGAGGTAGACCCCAAGCCTCGCGGCCTCAAAGGGGGCAAGCCCCGCGGCGAGGAGGGCGGCGATGGCCCCTGCGAGCACATCCCCCGTCCCCCCCGTGGCCAGGGCGGGGTTCCCTGTGGGGTTCACGGAGAGGCGGCCTCCTTCCGCCACCACCGTGGGGTTTCCCTTGAGGACCACCGCCTGCCCCGTGGCCTCCGCCAGGGCCCGGGCTGAGGCCAGGGGGTCCTGGGCGATCTCCTCGGGGCTCTTCCCCAAAAGCCTTCCCGCCTCCCCCGCGTGGGGGGTGAGGACGGCCCTCACCCCGGCCCGGCGGTAGGCCTCGAGGACCTCGGGGTGCAGGGCGTCCGCATCCAGCACCGTGGGAAGCTGGGCTTCCAGGGCCTTCAGGGCCCACTCCCGCCCCCAGGGCCCCCCGCCCATTCCCACCGCCAGGGCCTCCACCCGCATGGCGGGGAGGGTGGGTCCGGGTACGGGATGGAAGACGGCCTCCAGGGGCTCCAAGGGGGTGCCTTCCGGCACCGCCAGGTGCACCAGGCCCGCCCCCATGCGGTAGGCCCCCAGGGCGGCCAAGACCGGGGCCCCGGCGTAGCGGAGGCCCTCCCCCCTAAACCCCCCCAGGACCCCTACCCGGCCCACGCTCCCCTTGTGGGCGGTGAGGGGGCGCCTGGGTAGGAGGGGGAGGAGGGCCTCTGGGGTGGCCACCTCGGGCAGGTCCTCCCGCTCCAGGAGGTGCCGGGGCAGGCCGATCTCCGCCAGGAAAAGCCGGCCGCAGGCCTCCCGCACCAGGAGGTGGGGGGTTTTGAGGGCGGCGAAGGCCACGGTGGCCGTGGCCCGCACGTGGGGGGAGAAGGGAAGGCCCGAGGGGAGGTCCAGGGAGAGGACCGGAAGGCCGGAGGCGTTCACCCGGTCCACGAGCCCGGCGTAAAGGCCCTCCAGGGGCCCCCTTAGCCCGGTGCCGAAGAGGGCGTCCACCAGCACCTCCCCCGGTCCCCAGGCGGCTTCCTCCAGGGGGCGCAGGTCCAGGCCGTGGGCCTCCAGGGCCCCTCGGGCCAGGAGGGCGTCCCCCTCCTGCCCCTCCGCGGCGTAGACCCGCACCGCCACCCCTTCCAGGAGGAGGTGCCGGGCCAGGACCAGGCCGTCTCCGCCGTTATTCCCCTTGCCCGCCAGGACCACGGCGGGGCGGTGGCCGAAAAGCTCCCGGTAGACCCTTGCCGCCTTCATCCCCGCCCACTCCATGAGGAGGAGGCTGGGGTAGCCCATCTCCGCCGCCTTGCGGTCCGCCTCCCGCATGGCTTCGGGGGTGAAGAGCCTCATGGCTTCCAGGATACCCCCGGGATTACCATGGCCGTATGGAGCGCCTAGAGGAGGCGAGAGAAAGGCTGAAGGCTGCCCAAAGGGTAGCGGTCCTGACGGGGGCGGGCATCTCCAAGCCCTCGGGCATCCCCACCTTCCGGGACGTGGAGGGGCTTTGGCGGGACTTCAACCCCCTGGACTACGCCACCCCCGAGGCCTACGCCAGGGACCCGCAAAGGGTTTGGGAGTGGTACGCCTGGCGCATCGCCAAGGTGCGGGAGGCCCGGCCCAACCCCGCCCACCGGGCCCTGGCGCGCCTGGAGAAGGAGGTTTTGGGGAGGGGAGGGGCCTTCCTCCTGGTCACCCAGAACGTGGACGGCCTCCACGCCCGGGCGGGAAGCCGGAACCTGGTGGAGCTCCACGGGAACCTCCTCCGGGCCCGGTGCGAGGCCTGCGGGCATCGGTTCTCGCTCCCCGACCCTTTCACCCCTCCACCCTTCTGTCCCCTTTGTGGGCATAGGGCCCGGCCCGACGTGGTCTGGTTCGGGGAGTTTCTGCCCGAAGGGGCCTGGGAACGGGCGGAGAGGGCTTTCCTCGAGGCTGACCTCGCCCTGGTGGTGGGCACCAGCGCCGAGGTGGAGCCCGCAGCCTCCCTGGGGCGCATCGCCTACGCCTCCGGGGCCTACCTGGTGGAGGTCAACCCCGAGCCCACCCCCCTCACCCCCCTGGCCCACCTGGCCCTGAGGCAGGGCGCCGTGGAGGGGATGGCCGCCTTGCTGGGACCCCATCTTGACACCAAAGGGGAGGCCTGGTAGATTCAAAGGTGCGCCGGCTTCCCGGCGGGGGATCTTGAAAGCGCGGGAATAGGGCGTAGCACCTAGCCAAAAACGCCTTCAGGGCGTTTTTCT